>CAYYMP010000026.1:0-20689 GCA_964472915.1 uncultured Dehalococcoidales bacterium
TCAACGCCGAAGTTATGCCTGGACAGTGGGAATTCCAGATCGGACCTGTTTCAGCACCACGAGTTGCCGACGAGCTCTGGCTCGCACGATGGTTGCTCTACCGAATTGCTGAAGATTTCAAGGGTCCAAAGGGTCTCCCAATCTCAGCCACACTTCACCCGAAGCCAGTTCCTGGTGACTGGAACGGTGCAGGTTGCCACACCAACTTCTCAACAACTGAAATGCGAGATTCTTTCGACGCTTGTGTTGCAGCTGCTGAGGCTCTCGGTGCAGAAGGTAAGCCTGAACTTCACATCAGCAACTACGGCGTAGGTGTTGAGCAGCGACTTACCGGTGCTCACGAAACACAGCGATACGACCAGTTCTCGTACGGTGTGTCCGACCGAGGTGCTTCGATTCGAATCCCATGGCAGGTTGAAAAGGCCGGCAAGGGTTACATCGAAGACCGACGACCAAACGCAAACTGTGACCCATACGTCACCACGCAGTTAATCATCGACACAGTCTGCTCAGCAGCAAAGTCGTAATCGACTCTAAATAGCGGAATCCAAAAGGGGATGGAGAAATGCCATCCCCTTTTCTTTTTACTGCAATATTGAGCCACATCTCGGGCAGGAAATGGATATGCTTCGCTGCCATCTCTGACGCCCGTACTAAAGAGTTCTGTTGATCTCCAAGATCCGAAATATTCACTACGGTTGGTTCGTTGTACTTGGAACAGCATTCATGCTGTTCGGCGGTGCTGGATCACGTTTTTCGTTCGGAGTATTCCTGAAACCGGTAACCGAAGAGCAAGACTGGAGTCGAGCTTCGATGGCGGGAGCGCTCGCAATTGCGGGACTTTCGACCGGGTTGCTTCGTCCAGTTGCAGGGTGGTTGGCCGATCGTTACGACCCCAAGCTGGTAGCTGCGAGCGGAGTTGTTATCGGTGGACTCGCATTAATAGCGATGTCGACAGTTAAGGAACTCTGGCAACTGTACGCTCTGTTCACAGTCATGGGGTTGGGGTTCACGCTATCGTCTCCGGCAGCCGTTGCCAAAATCGTTGGAGCGTGGTTCACCCGTAGACGTGCGCTGGCGATGTCGGTTGCAGGTACAGGCTCGGCAGCCGGTGAAACGGCTCTTGTGCCGGTTGCCGCAGTTGCGGTCGCTTACATCGGATGGCGAGAGGGTTACATCGTACTTGGGGTGATCCTGCTCGCAATCATCCTGCCACTGGTGCTGCTGTTACTGAAATCACGTCCTGGACCTGGTGAGCATGCCGACGATCCCGATGGAACAGGCGTCGATGATGAACGGTACGACCCTGCGACCGACCCGAACGTAGGCATGTCGCTCGGACAGGCCTGTAGAACTGGAATGTTCTGGCGACTTACGGTCGGCTTCTTCATATGAGGCTACACAATGGGCTTCGTGAATGCCCACTTCGTTGCCTATACGACGGACTTAGGAGCAACCGCAGTTCAAGGCGCCATCGGTCTTGCATCAGTCGGAATTGCAGGTTTAGTCGGCGGACTTTCGTTCGGGTATATGGCTGACCGTTTCGGTCGTCGACCTCTGCTTGTACTTGCTTATTTCGTACGAGGTTCTGGTTACGTTTTCTTGCTAATGGCAAACAGTCTGCCAATGGCAATAGTCGGCGTAGTCGTAATTGGAAGCTCGTGGACTTCAGTTATCTCGCTTACTGGAACAGTTACATCAGACGAATATGGTCTCAGGCGACTTGGCACGATCTACGGAACGATGTTTGCAGTAATGCCGTTTGGTGCCTCCAGCGCAGTCTGGCTCGCGGGTCAGATATACGACACTTACGGCAACTACGACATGGCGTTATGGATCAGTCTAGGAATGGGCTGGTTCGCCGCTTTCGCCGTCGCTCTGCCAAGCACCGGTCTTGCTAAGAAAATTTGGCCGCAATTCGTCCAGGCCGAGTAACGTTCTTACGCTAGAAATACGCGCCCCGACCAGGGTGGAGGGGCCCTCGGTAAGGTTGCCAGGTGGGACCGAGATCCTGAATCAAGTTGGGGATGACGTCGATCAAATCCAGCGACGAACCTTCGACCGATAGGCCGTGTACTCGTCACCGAAAAGTGCTTGCAGGTACTGCTCTTCTCGCTTGATCACGATGTACTGGATCGCGAATGCTCCAACTACGGTTCCAACGTTTGGAGCAACTGAGTTCAGCAAGAAAGAAACGCCAAGCCCAACCAGCACAAACCCGAGATAAATCGGGTTTCGTGAAATTCGGAAGGGACCTGTATCGACTATTTGATTTGTAGGTTTGTGAGGTTCAGGATGTTCACCTCGCCTCATCATTTCGAACACAGTCCAACTCGCCACAAGCACACCATCTATCAGCAGAATTAAACCGAGTACGAGGGCAACCGTGTCCGGCAGGATCGCCCGCTCCCACAGCAAAAAGTGAACTGCTGCGCCAACTACAAATGGAATTCCAAAGATTATTGGCGGATATGTTGGAAGCTTTAGCCGAACCTGCGGTTCTTCATCATTTCCAGTGTTCATCCCCGGCCTCGTGCGCGAGCTGCTCGTAAGGCAGACCTTCCAGCGCAGACGCTGGATCGAGAATTACATCAGCCTCAAGCAACTTCGATTGAAGGTCGTTGATCGAAATACCTCTGCTGTCAGTGTTGGTTTCTAGTGCCAGCGCCGCTGCGGTTCCAGCAGCTTGACCCATACCCATCGCGTTTGCCGTTACCCGACTTGACGCCAGAGCCTCAGAAGTCGCCGAGTGACATCGCCCTGCAACCCACAAGTTCTCCATCCCTTGAGGGAGAAGCGTCCGGTACGAAATGTCGTACGGCGGAACAATCGGCATGTTGTGATATCCGGCTTCCTTTTCAGGATGCTTGTCGATACGCCACGCTCCAAGAACAACAACGTCGCCCTGTCGTTTCGCAGTGCGGATGTCGTCACCTGTCAGCATGTAGTCACCAACAATCCGACGTGACTCTCTCGACCCTGCGGTTGGTCCACTGGTAAAGAAATACGCGTCTTTGAATTCGGGGAGAGCTTCTTTCCACAGATTGAACATCTTCCAGGCGTCACTCCGACCCTGGATTTCAGCATTCGTCCAGTCATCCGGTTTTGTTGCATCACCCGGGGTGCGAATCACGTTGAAGTAGATGTCTCGTCCAGAAAAAGTTGCAGGCCACGGTCCGCCATAAAGACCAATCTTTCCTTCAGCACGAGCCTTTTCGAGTACAGCTGCACACTTTCGACGTAGCTCGAATGTGAGCTCCACGAATCCGATTCGGAAGTGCAAGCTCATTGGTTGAAGTGACTCAGCTTTTTCGTACGGTGACCCTGCCCAGGCCGCTACATCGGCATCACCCGTCGCATCAATTACATACTTTGGCTTGACTGCTACCAAGCCATCTTTGTTCGAGACGATAACTGTTTCGACTCGATCTCCACTGGTGATCACATCAGATACCTGCGAGTGAAAAAGTGGTTTCACTCCAGACTCGACCAGAATGTCGTCTGATGCCTTTTTGAACAATTCTGGATCGGTTCGTGGAATTACACGGTCGGGATGCTTTTCGACCTCAGTGAAATCACCGTTCACGTTGTAGGAGAGATTCGGCGCTTCGCCTGGCTTGACCACTCCCATGCGTTCGAGCATCTCGAATACCAGGCCACCAACTACTGGTTTGCCGGTACCTTCGTAGACGAAACCGTCAAACGCAGAACCGATGATGTTCGTGAAGAACCCGCCGGCGAATCCCATGCGGTCGACCGCCATAACCGACGCGCCATTTCGGGCGGCGGCTACGGCGGCACCAATACCAGCAAGCCCAGTACCGCAAACCAACACGTCCGGTTCAGCGACGATTGGGAGTGATTTGGAGTACTGAACTGTCATCACGTTTACTCAGTCAATGACTGCGCAAATGAATGAGCTTCGCGTTCTCTCAAAGCAACGTTCACTCGCAACTTCTCAAGGGTTTGCTGAAGGGTTAGCTTGCCCTGCGGAACCTCGTGATCTTCAAAGAACGCAAGAACGTCATTCGCCTGTTCTGACTTGCTCAGTGATGTAATTCCAGAAAGCATTCGAACGATTGAGTTCGACGGGAACGCCTCGTTGATCTTGTCCCAGTTGTCCTTCACGAACTCCCATGCAAGATGACCCTGGTCACGGTTTCGTAAGCAAACTGCGAGAAGATAAGGGGCATCCTGTGTTCGTACTCGACCATCAAGAGTCATTTCCAGGGTTTTACGCATTTCTGCTTCGCCCGGGAACGCAGCGAGTGCCGATTGGTAGCGGCGCTCCTCCTGTGGAGTTGCCGGATTCTGGTTCTTCTCGACGAACACCTCGTATTCCGAGGCTCCACCTCTATAAGCAACAACGCCCGTTACGGCAGCGGCAATGTTTGGCTCGACTGAACCTGAATCGTTCAGGTATGAGTCGTGCAAATCGGAAGCGTTCTTCTGGGCAAGTTCATCGTCACCGACGTTCGCAAGCAATCGAATGAACAATCCACGAAGTTCTCGGTCACGTGAGGAATCAGAATCGTTCGGCTCCCAACCAAGTCGGTCGAGGGCAGGCTGACCAAGGTCTCGGATCACAGCCCGGTACTGTTCCCTGTCTTCGCCCTCAACAAGCTTGTCGAGGGAAGCGAGGCAGCCCGATAGAACCGTCCAAACATCGAGATCAGTTTCGCCCTGGAAAGCTCGGGCGAAATTCAGGAACTCAACGGCTGAAATTCGACCGGCAAGGACTGAAGACCAGGTGTCGTCAACGAGCCCGTATCGCTCGATAGATGTCAGGTGTTCGAACATGTTGTCGGTGAGACTACTCAGCGCTTCTGTCGAGTAGCGTGCCCTGAAGAAACCACTGCCACCAGCGTTCACGGCAACCCAGTCAGCGCTGCTGTCGAGTTTCACTTCGGAAGTTTTCTCTTCGAGTAGGTGCCGGATTTCGGTCACGCTTGATCCCGAGCCTACTTTGAGAACGACTGGAACTGACCAAGTCGTTTCGTCAACAGTTTCTGGCTCGGTATACATGAACCGGTCTTGTTCGAGAGTCACCGTCGATCCGTCGTCTGAAACCGACGCACTCACCATCGGGTAACCGCGCTGGAAAATCCAGCTGTCCATGATTCGTCGAGCTGGCTGTTGGGTAACGTGCTCTATAGCGTCCCAGAGATCGTTGGTCTCTGTGTTCTTGTACTGGTGCTTATTGAGATAGAACCGTATTCCGTCCCGGAACTCTTCCTCGCCAAGGTACTGCTCCAACATTCGTAGAACAGATCCACCTTTTTCGT
This sequence comes from uncultured Dehalococcoidales bacterium, assembly GCA_964472915.1. GTDB lineage: Bacteria > Chloroflexota > Dehalococcoidia > Lucifugimonadales > Lucifugimonadaceae > Lucifugimonas. The sequence continues at coordinate 5,286 of CAYYMP010000026.1, forward strand.
AGGTAAGCAGGTCGAACATACCTTCAGCGTCTACAGGTGAGAGAACTTCGAACTCAATCGGGCGAGTATTGGCGAGAGAGTCGACGTCAAACGCCATTGATCGCTCAAGGCTGAACTGGTTCCAGCGTCCCCAATCAGCATTGAAGTGGTCTGAACACATCGTTGCCATGAATGTGGCAAATGCTTCGTTAAGCCAAATACCGTTCCACCACTCCATCGTCACTAGATCACCAAACCACATATGTGCGATTTCGTGAGCGATAACGTCAGCAACTCTGAGGAGCTCAGGTTCGGTTGATCGGTCTTTGTCGACGAGAAGTAGAACCTCTCGGTACGTAATACATCCGAGGTTCTCCATTGCGCCGAACGCGAAGTCAGGAACCGCAACCATGTCGAGTTTCTGACCCGGATATGGAATTCCGTAGTAGTCAGAGAAGAACTTGAGTGCAAACGCTCCTGCTTCGAGGGCGTAGTCGGTGAGATGACCTTTGCCGATCGGGTGAACAATTCGCAGGGGCACGCCATCTACATCGACGGGCGCGGTTGCTTCGAACGGACCAACGATGAATGCGACGAGATAGGTCGACATGACCATTGTGTCTTCGAATACAACCTTCCTTCGACCATCGCCAAGGTTTTCGTCCGAAATAGTTGGGCCGTTAGAAACTGCGAATTGGTCTTCAGGAACTACGAGGGTTACTCCGTATGAAGCCTTGAAAGCTGGCTCGTCGAAGCACGGAAATGCTCGTCGTGCGTGTGTGCTTTCGAACTGAGTAGTTGCGATTGTGTGAGATACACCGTCGTCGTCGGTAAACGTTGAGCGGTAGAAACCGTGCAGTTGGTCGTTCAGGATGCCTGTGAACACGGCGTTTAGGGTGTACGGACCTGCAGAAAGATCAGAGTTGAAGCTAATCGTTGCTCGCTCCATGTCTTCGTCATGCTCGACGTTCGACGCTTCGATTTTCGAACCTACGCCGTCCTGCACCCACGCAGAAGAAATTTCCAGGTCGGCTGAATTGATCTGGATGTTGTCAGTTGACTGACCAATCTCAACTTCGATCTCAACAGTCCCGGAAAATGTGAATTTTTCGAGGTCAGGTTCAAGTGAAATTCTGTAGTGCGACGGAACTACGAACGAAGGTAGTCGATGTGGATTGCTCGAAGCATCTGGCAAAGTGAAACTCCAGTTCAGAAAAACGTATCAACCGAGCGTACCGCGACGCCGAATAACTCGCTACTAGTCGGCAGTAGCTAATTTGAGTAGTGAGTCGGCCATGTTTTTACGCCATGCTTCAGCAGATTCATCGGACCACTCGTAGAAGCCTTTGCGCACTTTGACTCCCAATTCACCGGATTCAATCTTTTTCACCAATACAGGGGGTAACTCACGATCATCACAAAGCGTTGGGAATACGTCACTGGCTTCTCTCAGAACCGAATCGACGCCTCGTTCCACGGCTATGCCGAACGGTCCGTATTCCGCAAGTTGCGTTCCTAGTGAATCTCTAACTTGTGAATCAAGCGAATCAGCTGACTCTTCACCTGATCCGATGAGTTGGAATGCTTCACGGAGTACTGCTACTTGCAATCGATTACCTACAAAGCCCTGCATTTCTTTGTGAATGTGAGCTGGGTTCTTGGCAATCGAACGATAGAACCTGTCCAGCGAATCTATTACTGCATCATCTGTGTCAGATGATCGAATAAGTTCCACCCCAGGAAGTAAATGAGGTGGATTGTAGTAATGAACCCCAGCGATCAACGCTGGACGTTTAGTTGCTGAACCGTAAGCACTTGGCAAGAACGTGGAGGAATTCGAAACGATCGGGGTTTCTGGCGGTGTCAGCCGGTCGAGGACATCGAATATCTTGAGTTTGAGCTCAAGGTTCTCGGTGGCAGCTTCAATTACAAGATCCGCCCCAGCAACAGTCCGACTAATAACTGTGTCGGTGGTAATGCGTCGACTCGCAGTTTGAACTTCCGCTTCGTCTATTCGTCCCGCTGAAGCCAGCGCCCTAAGCCCCACCTCGACTCGACCCTTTGCCTCATCGAGTATTTCGTTCTTGAGGTCGTAAAGAGCTACCTGGTAGCCATGCGCAGCGAATTCTAGAGCTATTCCATGCCCCATAAGTCCGGCACCAACGACGGCAATCTTCTTAAATAAAGTGCCACCGTCAGATCCATCGGAACTTGTTGCCTTTGGTGAGATTTTTTCTTGGGCTGAGTAGTCAGTCAGTTGCGAAGCAGCGTTTGCAGGAGGCTTTGAAGCGTTCGATATTTCTCTGTAAAGCTCACCGGCGATGGTTTGAACCAGGTCCCAACCAATCTGTTCCCAAATTTCAATTGGACCGCCAACTGATAATCGACGCCCTATGGTCGTTTTGACTACGGCATCAATATCAGCTGGAGTTGCGACACCACGCTCAACCAGATCGAGAGACTCGCGAAGCAACGCGAAATACAGTCGATCGGTTGTGTCGGTTGTTACCAATGAAGATCTAGACCGAGTATCCGACCGAGCCATCAACCCGCATTGGGATGACCTGCAACGGACGTGATTCGTACGGTTGAGCTTTCAGAGCGTCAGCATCAACGGTTACTCCGATGCCAGGAGCATCGGGAACCGGAATGTAACCGCCTTCACGTTTCCACGCCGACGTATACATCGAGTTGACCCGTGCTTCGTCAACCTTCGAGTATTCCTGGGTCACGAAGTTCGGTATCGATGTATCGATGTTGCAAGCTGCAGCCGTAAGTACTGGACCGAGGAAGTTATGGGTCACTACTGCCGAGTGGTAGGACTCCGCAATACCGGCAATCTTTTTGACGTGGGTAATACCACCGGCAAGACCAAGGTCAGGTCGAGCGTATTGGCTACCACCGGCTTCATAAAGCTCTCGGAACTCCCAAATGGTGTGCATCCGTTCGCCGTTAGCGACCGGCAGAGTGGTTCGTTGCGCAATTTCACCTTGCGACTTGATCGAGTCAATCTGCACAGGATCTTCGTAGAAGAGCGGTCGGAACTCGACCAGTTGCTCAGCCAGTGCCACTGCCTGCATTGGTGTGAGCTTTCGGTGCATTTCGAGGATGATGTCTACGTCGAGACCTGCCCCTTCACGCATTGCCGCAACGTTCTCACGTGTGTCATGGATCAGGCGAGACAGTGTCATCGACTGGAATCCGTCTGGTAGCGGGTCGGTCTTGATAGCAGTGAAACCTTCTTCAGCTGCGTCTTGAGCGTTCAACCTCAGACCTTCGGCGGTCGTGCCCTGGTCTGCGGCATCTGGACGAATTCCCCCCATAAGCAGGTGTAGGCGAACTTTGTCGCGAACCTTTCCGCCGATCAGTTGCCACACAGGTGCATCAAATGCCTTGCCCTTGATGTCCCACAAAGCGATATCAACCGCACTAAGAGCCCCCATCAAAACAGAACCACGGAACGGGCCCATTCGATACAGGTACTGCCAATGGTGTTCAATCTGGAGCGGGTCTTTTCCGACCAAATAGTCAGAGAACTTCTTCACTACGCTGTCGGTCGCCTCCAGGTAACCCCAGCACGCCGACTGACCAATGCCTTCCAACCCGGTATCCGTGAAAATTCGGACTATGTGACTGTTACCGGCAAGAATCGATTCAACTCGTTCGATTTTCATTTAGAAGGCTTTCTCTTGTGATCTAGTTGATTGAACTCGCAGATGATACGGGTATTTCCGATTCATCTGTCGATCAAAGTTTTCAGAAGTTCGATTGTTGACCGCATATCAGTCACTCGAGGATGAGTCGTGTATTCCGGGTGTCCGTTGTATCGGTCCATCAACACCGGACTTATTCCAGCGCCAAGACCACCGGCAATGTCGGAATCAAGTTGGTCGCCAACGACAATCGCCTCACCAGGAAGCGCAGATGCTTTCTGTAGTCCCACTTCGAAAATATAGGGATCCGGTTTCTCGGATCCGGTTTCACCTGAGGTGACAACCCAGTCGACGTGCCCGACAAGCCCCATATCCTCAGCCAGGCGTTCGCCAGTCGTGTTCATGTTAGAAATTACGCCCACTGAAAGTCCAAGCTTTCTAGCCTCGTCGAGCCCAGCGACAACGTCAGGGAACAACGCAATACGATATTCCTGCTTCCTGATATGTGCCCAGATCTCACCGGCAACCGCCAGATCAACATCATGTCCCGCACCTTTCAGGACAAGCTGCTCGTATCGGGCGAAGAAAGTCCATTGTTCGTTTGGATTGAGAGTACGAACTGGTTGAGACGCGTTCTGAGTTGTCATGAACTGGTCGGCAAGATGGTAGCCAGCGTCTATGCCTTCTTTCGTTACCTCAAGACCGTAGTTGACAAGTACAGCGGACTGAATCTGCTCACGTGGTGGGTCGAAACCGGCAAGTGTCCCGTACATATCGAACATCACGGTTTTCAACGTCATTCAGACATAACTCCAATTGGCTGGACGGCAAGTGTCATAGCACCAACCCAACTTGCTCCAGCCGATTTTAGAACCCGCGCGCACTCGTTGATGGTGCTACCTGTAGTGTGAACATCATCGACTAGGAGAATTCGGCGATTCTCGATTTCACAGATATATCGCTCATTTACCGAAAAAGAACCAGATACGGATTCGACTCTAGCCCGGGCCGACTGTTGCTGCGACTGAGGAATTTTTTGTTCAGTCCTGGAGAGAGAGTTCGGTTTATGTTCGACGTCCAGTTGCCCTGCGATATGTCGTGAAAATATTTCAGACTGATTGAATCCTCGCTCCTTCACCCGCTGTCGAGACAGCGGCACTGGAACCACTAAATCTGGCTTGGCACGTTTCAATCGCTCGATTTCAAGCAATTCAGATAGCACTGGTCCCAAAGCTCGAATGTCATCGAATTTGAAAGACCTTATAGCTTCTCCAACTGGTGAGTCATACAGGTACATTCCATACAACCGGTCAATAGATTTACGTTCAACTCTGCATTTTGAACATGTGCCTGATGCTGCCATTGGTTCTGCGCAAATCCGGCATGCTGAATCGGACACAAGGGTCGACTCCGCAACACAAATGTGGCACAGTAACGCACCCTCTCTTCCACAACTAACGCAGGAAGAAGGGAACACTAATTCAACGAGTTGACTCGCGACTCGGTTGAGAGAGGAAATTATCACGCCGATCTCAGCACTTTTGATGGCTCAGAGCCTTAAAATATCAGTGCCGGAGCAGATACAGATCTGCAACCGAAACGGCGTCGATTAGTTTTCCGATTGGGGGCTACGTGGAACTCACGATCACCGCTAACAACACCACTTTGACAGATGCAATCCGAGAATATGCAGAAAAGCGACTAAGCATCCTTGACAGACGATTCAAAGATACGGTGCCGGTGTATCTACAAATCCGCAAAGAGCAAACCAAGAAAGAAGACGATCGGTTCATAGCCGAAGTCACGATCAAGATGGATCGCGGCGTAATACGAGGCGAAACTCGGGCGGACTCTCCGTATACGGCTATCGATGGCGTTTCCGACACAATCACACGCCAGATTCGCAAGTACAAGACCAAACTCGACAGGCACGGTCGTAAGAGTGCACCAGGTGGTCTGAGTCAGGCAGTTGCTGAACAACTTGCCCAGATCGAATACGACGACAGCCAGGAAGTTGAGCCCGACGTTCAAGAACTTGAGTACGGCCAGTTAGTTAGAACCAAACGGCACGCGGTCGCTGCTGAGTCAGTAGAAGACGCGACAGCTCAAATGGATCTCCTTGGACACAATTTCTACGTGTTCAGGAACAAAGAATCTGGCGATATAAACGTCGTTTACCGACGCCACGACAACGACTACGGTCTAATCGTTCCGGAAGACTAGTAACCTCGTTAGTTGCTCGCGGTCAATGCGGGTGACGTGTACTCGTAAATCACGACAGGTGTATCAACCTCTGAACCAGGGGGCGGGTACACCTGTTTTAGTCCCAGAGGTTCCATTTTCGAGAACTTTTCCAGACCGGCTGCAGCGTACTTGTTGTGTTCCATCTCGCCAATGTAGACGTACCGAACGTTGTATTTGTCGAGCGTATTGATTGCAGCGATAGGAACTGTCGTGTTGAAGAACGTATCTACTTCAGCCCTTCGTTGCGAAACGGTGTAGGCGTAACCGACTCGTTGTTGGCGTTGATGCCAATCCCAACCAATCACTGCCGGAAGTCCGGTGTAAATGGAAACTCGGTTGCCCCAGCGATATTGATCGCTCAGTCCTTCAATCACGACCGGCGAGCCTTCGACGTTTTCCTGCAACCATTCGATTGCATCAAGATCGTATTTGAGAACCAGTGGGCCTTCGTGGTCCTGGTACACCACTGTTTCCATGTAGTCCGTGCCATCAAGACCAAGCCCTGCGTACTCAAATCGAGTCAGGTTGCGGGAGCGAGTGCCAAAGACCGGGTACATCATCACAGCAATCGCCAACACTGCCACGACTGTGAGCCACGCACTTCTCGGCACTGATGCCCGTCTGAAAGAAAGCTTGCCCGAGTCGTACAGAACCCATCCAAAGTAAGCGGATGCGAGTGCTAGCAATACCCAGGCTTGCAAATAGAACTTGAACACGGTGTTCATCCGCCCAATGTCGTCTTTCACAGTGAAGACATCGACACCTGCAGCGATTGCTAGAGCCATCACCACCATGGCGGTAGCAACCAGCGAATACCGTGAGCCAACAACTCCAGATCGGATTGAAAGTACTCCCGCGGCAGCGACAACGGAGGCGATCGCAACTACGAATCCAATCGTGGCGAAGCCTGAGAATGAGAGCGCAGCAATCACAGTGGCAAGAATCAAGATGACGATATGCCATGTCCATCCCGTAATGCCAGAACCCGGTCGGGGAGACACAGTTATCGCCTGGAGTGCTTGAGGTATCCGCTCGATCCATACAAGGACAATCCATCCAGCAATAACGGCAAGGAACAGGGCGTGGATTGTGATGTAGCGCCAGAGTTCCGTTTGGAATTCACTTCGCAGAACTCCGTTGTTGAACAACTCGAAGTTCATGTGGAACGGCAAGTACACAACATGCCCAACCACAAGGACCAATAAACTCGCAGCGCCACCCTTGAATAACCGGATGAGAACCGGACCCTGGTTCGTCAACAGGTAACCGGCAGTGACAAGTCCGCCAGCGAGAAGTAGCTGGGTTGGAAAATCCCACGCATTGATCGTGCGCAGCGAACCTACGAGGATCCCAATAGCTACCAGAGAACCGATCGATTCTTTGAGGGGACGATTCCTGCCAATTCTCAAAAACATCGAAATCGATGCAGCGAGAGCAGTGATTGCAACTGGAATTGCGATCAGATGGGCGTGGAGGTCTGCAAAAAGGAACGTAAAGAACGGGAATTCCGTTATTTCGAATCCCTTAGAGTCAGGGGCCATCATTCTTGAGCTGCGCCAGAAGTCGAACTCGCCAAATGGTAGATCGTTCGAGATGACCCTCACCCATCCCTGGATTAACTGCGTAAGCCCGTCGATGTTCCCTGCGACCGTCACGAAAATCGCCCCGATCAAGCCGAAGTAAATGGGTGCTTTCCTGGTCCATGCGGGAACAAGCTTTGCTCGAAGGCTCAGTTCGACAAGGTTACTGACGATCGAATATGCGCCAACTACCGTCATAGCAGCCAACATAGGTACGGCAAGGTTGTAGGCGACAGATGGCACGATACCAGTGAATCGGATCATGCTCGCGACCATGAACTGACCAAAGTAGTAGTAGTTGAGGTACCCGCCCGCGTGCCACGGGTCGTACGGAGGGATGACCGACGACTTAACCACCGCGTTCAGGTAGGCGAAGTCCATCGGTTTTTCGCCACCCTTCCACGGGTGCCAGAGATCTGGATTGGCTGCTCGAAGCAGCAAGAAACCAACAAACACCAGCAAAAACAGGGCTTCGTACCAGTAAATCCTTCTGATGTTGGTTCTTACGTGATTGACGATCTCGTCCCCTGACCTGCGCAATACGAGCATCGAAATGGAGGCTAGCAATACAACTGCCAGCAACACGGTGAAAGCGTGAAATTTGACGATCCCTGTACTGACCAGTAGCCACGTCAAAGTTGATACGAAAACCATCCCAAGCGGCTTTGAGAGTAGGTACCCGCGGTCAGGAAATGATCGGAATACAAAGTAGGCGAGAGGCAGAACCGCAAGTGCGAAGATTTGTGTGCCCAGATACCAGAAGATCGGAGTCAACCAATCTGGCACAAATCGCAAGAAAGTAATGTCGGTCCAGGTACCACCTGATTGCTGAGCGTCACGCCCTTCATCCGACAGCAGGAGTCCGATCTCTGGTTGAAATCGGGTTCGGTTTCCAGATTCATCAGCACCAATCACTTCACGTAATTGCTCAGGAGATAGTCCTCCTACATTCTCGAATATGAACGTTTGAGGGTGCTCATAGACCGAGAAGCTTTCATCAGCCCAACCGAACCCTGCTGTGAACAAGCCTGCATTTGGTTGCTCGAACGATCCTGGAGCAGTGAAATCCACCCTTGCAAACGGATCTTCGTAATAATCAACGCCCAGTCCACCCACGTATCGACCTGATGCGTGAGCCAGTTCGTAACCTAAGCCCCCAGAAAACAGTTCTTCATAAAACTTAGTGGTGACCGGATACCGCTCAGGAAGTCTGGGGATCGTGGCGTAGAGCCTGTTGCTCAGCAGTACGAAGTAGTCGGCGCCTGCCAGTCTCTCGGAGAGTTGAACAAATTTCTGCGGTGACTCGTCGTTATAAAGTTCCGCACGTTCGTGCATGCTGAGTCCTGGAACATGTGGAATTCCTTCTTCCCAATGCTCTTGGACGACCACAGACCCTGGAACGGCGTTATCACGAAGCCAGAACGACGTGTCTTTCAACGGGTGTAGACCCGCGTAAACACTCATGAACGACAGCGTGTAGTGGACGGTTAGAACGAGTACGAGGGCAATCGGAGCGTATTGCAGTGCTCGCCTGTTCGGCCAAAGTGCTTTGATGACCTCGAACATCCACCAGAGCGTTCTTGCCCCATAAATCAACAAAAACGGAAGTATGGGCAGCATGTACCGCATGAACTTCACATCGAAGTAACCAGTGATGGCAAGGTACGGAATAACCCAGACCAGGATCACAACATCAACTTTGCGTTGAGCTAACAATCCAGCGGCGATGGCTCCAAGCAATCCAAGCCAAACCGTAATCCCGAGTGCAGGACCAAGACCCCAGGTTCCAAGTTGAACAATGTTGTAGATATAAGGAGTCGTATCCTCGTACTGGCGGGTGAATGGGAAGTCGACTTCACGTCGAACCATTTGCCCCTGTGTAGATATGTTGTCTACGTAGGTTCCGAAATCGAGGAACATGTATGGCTGCGTGACCACCAGCACAATGATGGTGACCCCAACAGCTATTACCAGGTTGGTAAACGCTATCGATTGTCTGCTTCTGGCTTCGCCTGAGGCACCAGACTCAATGTCCAACCTGTCCCCGCTACGAGACAGGGCAAAAACGAGATACGCAACACCAATTCCGAGTGCCAACGGCAAAACCGAAAACTTGGTCGCCATCGCTAACCCGAACATTAGCCCGACCCACACGGAATCTGAAGTTCGTCCGGTTATTGCCACTTTCAACATGAAATAAACGGTGGCGACAACAAACGTCGTCATGAACGAATCGACAGCAAAGAAATGAGCGAGTTGAACATGCAGAACCGCCACAGCGCCGAACAAAGCGGCGAGTAGTCCAACCCTGTTGCTGAACGCAAACCTGCCGCTCAGGAATATCAGCAGTACCGTGAAAGTGTCAGAAATGGCGGAAAGGGCACGCCCTGCGTATCGGAGTTCAAACAAGTCCATCCACTTGGCAGGTGCCAGCAGGTACTGAACTGACTTAAGCGCGTAGTGGGGCAAACTTCCCCAGTTGAAAGAACCAGGATTGAGCGTGCTTTGCTCTGGATTGAAGATCAGGCGCCATTCAGACCCTTCTGGGACTTCAAGGTCGTAAACCTGCGATAGAAACGCACGTTCATCTGGATGGAACAGACCACCTTGATCCCAGTTGATCCCGTAAAGCCTTAGCCCGAGAGCAACGACAAGAATCATTGCCAGCAACACCGCTGTTAGTGGTGACATCCGCATTACGGTTCCTCGGGAACCTGAGGACGCGTCTAGTCGGCGAGCCGAATCTGTCGGCTCGAAGTTCGATATTGGCTCGGCTTCAGATGCTGCGCCGGTTCCATACGTCATGACGAAGGATTCTATCCATCACCGGCTCTTCGTTATTCGTCCGGTCCAACCTAAATACGAGAATATGTAGATTCTCGTTTTGCGTATATGTCGTCATGCGTTGCAGTTCGTTTGACCAACTCAAGTAGCCCACTTAGTCTTGAACTTCACGACTTTTTGAACACCGAACACACTTTCGGTGCCAGTAGAAAGACCGGCCGTTTGGCACTCGCACAATCTCAGAACCTTGTATCCAGCGCGTTCGAACGCACAGTCCTTACCAACGGACTCCGAATCCTCACCTCCAACTTTCGTCATACAAATGCTGTAAGCATCATCTTCCTGTTTGGGGCGGGATCGAGATACGAGACTCCTGAACTTGCTGGTGCTTCTCACCTGTTCGAGCACCTTCTATTTAAGGGGACTGAGAAACGACCCACCCCTCGTGAGATTTCTGAGGTAGTCGAAAGTGTCGGAGGGAGCATCAATGCTTTCACCGATCGAGAAGTCACAGGCTATTGGTGCCGACTTGCTCAACCACACTACAAGAACGGTATTGATCTACTCGCTGACATGACTCTCAACTCACTTTTCCTCGATGAGGACATTGAGAAAGAAAAGCACGTCGTGTTCGAAGAGATTCGAGCTTCGCACGACTCGCCAGGCGCGAGAACATCAATGCTCCTTGATGAGTTGCTTTGGCCCGATCAGCCAATGGGTCGAGACATTGCGGGCTCTGTTGATTCAGTCAACGCCATTTCCCGCGAAGCAATGCTTGAGTATTTGAACACCCAGTACGTTGGCTCGAACACGGTTATCGCAGTGGCAGGAAACGTCGAGCACGGCGAGGTTGTCGCACAAATCACCGATCTCCTGGGTGGGCTGCACGATGGTGAAATACTCCCCATGTTCCCTTTCGAGCCCAAAAAACCCGCACGACGAGTTGCGTTTGAAAATAGACCTACTGAACAGGCTCACCTTGCAATCGGGTTGCCAACATTCGCAAACGATGATCCAGATCGACACGCGCTCGCGCTTATGTCTGTGATTCTCGGAGAAACAATGAGCAGCCGATTGTTTGAAGAGGTTCGAGAACAGCGGGGACTGGCTTACGACATCCATAGCGGAGCCCATTTCTACAGCGACTGTGGTGCTCTTGTGGTCGAATCAGGAATTGATCCTGAGCGAGTCGAAGAGGCGATCCCCGTAATCGTGAATGAGCTGGCGAAACTCCGCGACGGAGTGACCGAAAAGGAATGGACCCAAGCGCGAGAACTAACGACTGGTCGATTGATGTTACGTATGGAAGAAAGTCGGGCGGTCACGAGCTTCCTTGGTATTCAGGAACTCATTCGAAATAAAGTCGAATCGGTAGACGAGGTAGTCGAGAAGATTTCAAACGTAACCCAAGCCGATATTCAGCGAGCAGCGCAACGAGTCATCAAGTCAGAAAATCTCGTCATGTCGCTCGTCGGTCCGTTCGAATCTATCGATAAATTCGAAGCCCTGTTGAAATTCGACTAAAAATTCGCAAAAGCGTGTAAAAAAAACGCTTGGGCTGCGAAATTAATTGGGCGTAGCTTGCTAGTCATGTTGACAAGACAAGCACCTCCACCCGATTTCAAGTGGCAAGCGGACAACATCCGTGCTCTACGCACTCATCTTGGCCTGTCACAAACTGCGCTTTCAAGAGAAATCGGCATACGCCAGCAAACGATTAGCGAGTGGGAGACCGGTATGTACGCACCACGTGGTGCATCGGTCACGATTCTCACCTTGCTCGCCGTTAGCTCAAACTTCCCATTTGTTGAAGAAACTGAAGAATCACGATCAGGTCTAAGTCTGTTACTCGATTCTCCTTCACAGTCAGCTCCCACTCAGTTCACTCCACGGCGAACTGCAGACGCAGGCCCCGTCACGCAGACGCAATCAACCCCTGCACCGCGACTGACCTTTGAAGCTGCCAGGGCCGCACAAACCGATCGACGAACCGGCACTTACAACACTGTGCATACTGACGGACGGTCTTTCGGTTCTGCCCGGCACGGCGAAGTACCTATGTAGAACGGTAAGTTCACCACGTCTGACAGACGTTGGTGTGCTTTGACATGTTTGATTGCGAGAGCATACGATTCCGGCAATCAGTGCCAATCAGTAACGGAGAAGTGAGTTGGCAACGCGTGCATACATCCTCGTCGAAACAGCTGTTGGTAAGACCAACGAAGTATCCGAGTCGCTGAAAAGCATGCCGCTTATGACAGCGGTAGACACGGTCACCGGTCCGTACGACATAATCGCCGTCGCGGAAGCTGACGATCTACCGGCGATCGGGGATCTCATTAGCGATGGCATGCACAGCATTCCAGGCATTGTGAAGACGGTTACTTGTCTGTCGGTTCGCAGCTAATACTCCGAAACACTCAACGTCCCAGGGAATCGTGAAAATTGCGGTTTGAGTATTCCGCCGAAGAATCTGAGTTTCATTCCAATCTCAGTCGTTTCCTGGACGAAAACCTTCCTGCCGACTGGCATGGCCCCCCAGACGAATCACGTGATGATCACTGGCAGATTTATCAGGACATTCGACGTGGCCTAGCAGATAACAGATGGCTGGTAATGAGTTGGCCGTCCGAGTTCGGCGGCTCTGATGCGTCTCCACTAATGAACACCATCTTCGCCGAAGAAATGGCATATCGGCGCGCACCTGGACATGACCGGTTTGGCACAAGAATGATCGGTCCAACGTTGATGCGGTTCGGAAACGACGAACAAAAGGCTAAATACCTGCCTGCAATTGCGAACGGTGAGTTCCAGTGGTGCCAGGGCTATTCGGAACCAAACTCGGGCTCAGATCTCGCATCACTTCAAACTCGGGCAGTATCCGACGGCGACACCTTCATCGTTAATGGCACGAAGGTTTGGACCACACTTGCTCACCGCGCCGACATGATGTTCATGCTCGTAAGAACCGATCCTGAAGCAGCTCCTCACAAGGGAATCAGCCTGATACTCGCCGACATGCACGCACCCGGAGTGCAGGTAAATCCGATTATCAACATGGCAGGCGGTCACAGCTTTAACCAGGTCGTTTTCGACAACGTCAAAGTTCCGAAAGAAAACCTTGTTGGTGAACTCAATGATGGTTGGCGCGTGGGCATGACCGTTCTCAATTTCGAACGTTCCGGAATCGACTACGTTGGATGGGCTCGAAGGGCACTTGATGAACTTGTTGAATGGCTCTCGGGTGACGAATGCCCTATAGATTTCTCAAAGCAATATTCCGATGTCCGAAGCCGAATTGCTGAACTCGACACTGAAGTTCAATCTGCCAGATTCATGTGCTACGACGTCGCGTGGCGACAGGGCAAAGGTGACATCCCGATTGCTGAAGCTTCGATGAGCAAGCTTTCGGCTACCGAGGCCTACGTCGCTGTTCTTAATTACGGGCTAGAACTCCTGGGAATGTACGGCTCTCTTGAACCCGACTCTGAAGATTCAGAACTGCAGGGCAGGTTCCTGAAAATGAGGCTCTTTTACACTTCAGGTCCTATCCTCGCCGGCACTACCGAAATCCAGAAAAACATCATCGCTCAGCGCGGATTAGCGCTGCCTCGTAAGTAAGAGAAGTAAGAAACGTGGATTTCGGACTATCAGAAACCCAAGAGTTGATTCGTTCAACGGCGAGGGAATTTTTCGCCAGCTCATCGAGTCTAGAAGTGGTCCGAAATGTTGCAGACGGCAACAGCGACGCGGTTACAAAGCTCTGGGACGAAGCTGTAGCGCTGGGCTGGAGTGGATTTACGGTTCCCGAGCCCTTCGGCGGCACAGGTTTTAGCTTCGAGGACCTGATCGTTCTAATAGAGGAAGCGGGTGCTGCACTTGCTCCAATACCGATCGTAGAGTCTGCAATCACATCGAGTGCCCTGGATAAATACGCCGCTGATGAGATTAAGTCTGAGCTACTCCCTCAGATAGCAACCGGTGATGTACTGATCACACCCGCGGTTATAGAAAGAGATGCGTCCTGGAACCTCACGACTCCGCACATGGCGGGTACTTCGAGCGACGCTAGCGTTGTACTCAGTGGTGAAAAGCGTTTCGTAAATTTCGCTGATCAAGCTACGCATGCACTGGTGACTGCGAACATCAATAACGAGCTAGCGTTAATCCTTGTTCCCGTTTGGAACAACGAGGGAGTTTCAAAAACATCCTTGAAAGCAACCTCTGGCGTTCCCGTCGCAAACCTCACATTCAACGAGGTAGCGGTCGCCGCATCTAACGTAGTTGCCACCGGAGAAACTGCAAAATTGGCGATAGCCGAGCTTGTCAGCCTAGGAGCTGTCGCGAGGGCTGCCCAATTAGCCGGGCTGGGTCGAAAAGTCGTTGAAATTAGTACCGAATACGCGAAATCGCGAGAACAGTTCGGAAAACCAATCGGGACTTTTCAGGCGATACAGCACTACCTTGCGGAAATGGCCACGACCGTGAAGCAGGTAAATCACCTCGTGTACGCGGCTGCATCCTCATCCTCACAGGACTCATATTCCGCTGAATACGTAAGTCGCGCGAAAATCGCAGCAAGCGAAAAAATTCCAGAAGTCTGTTGGAAGGCTCACCAAAGCCATGGTGCAATTGGATTTACGTGGGAACATGACCTCCACTTGTACACCCGGCGTGCAATAGCCTGGAAAACTGACTACGGAGATTCAACGTTCCACAAACACAATCTGTCTAGATTGTTAGGCCTCTGAGGAGAGACAAACATGTGGTGGACTGCCGAGGAAGAGCGAAACCAGATGCGTGAACCCGACTGCCTGTTCTGCAAAATTGTGCATGGCGAGTCGCCATCAACAGAGGTCTATTCTGACGAACAGGTTTACGCGTTCAACGACATTAATCCTGTAGCGAAAGTTCACGTGTTAATCGTCCCTCGTGAACACGTCACGTACCTGACCGGCGCGACTGAGCAACACGAACAGCTGCTGGGTCACATGCTCCGAGCAGGGGCTCGTATCGCTAAAAAGCTCGGTATCGACGACAACGGCTACCGAATGGCGGTCAACCAGGGTGTCGATGCGGGTCAAATAGTCGACCACTTGCATATCCACCTCATCGGCGGAAGCCAGCTTGATGCTCTAGGAGAGCCACTGGGGCCGATGTAAAC
>CAYYMP010000027.1:0-13166 GCA_964472915.1 uncultured Dehalococcoidales bacterium
TGGCAATGGGTGTCACTTACATTGCGTCGTACTACTCAAGCAAGCCTCGAGACCTGGCGAAGGTGATTCAGGATGCAATGAACCACAAGGGTTTCAGCATCGTTCACGTTCAGTCTCCTTGCACGACCTACAACGACACCTACGACATCCTGAAGGGTAAGCCCCGAGAAGGAATCGCTGGACTTGCTTACAACATCCCGGAAGATCACGACCCGACCAGCGAACAGGCTGCGAACGATCTGATCTCACGGTCAGGAGTTCCTCTTGGGGTTGTTTTCCGCTCCGAAGGATCCACCTTGCAGGACCGTTACGATTCGTTGAAGGAGAAAGCTCCGGCGAAGTCGAACGAAGAGATTCTCAATTCTTACCTGCTGAAGGTCTAAGACTTTTCGAAGACAAAAAAAGCCCCGCCAAAATTGGCGGGGCTTTTTTTGTTTGTCACAAATTTGAGTTAGTTGTTGGCGTTGCTTAGTTCTGCAACGTATGGGGACAACTTGTCTCGGAGAGCGATACGACCACGGTGCAGCCGAGCTTTGAGCGCCGATACTGACACATCGAGAGTGTCTGCAGCTTCCTGATTCGAGAGGCCCTGAACATCACGCAAAATTACTGCAACCTTCAGGTCTTCGGGTAGTTCGTCTATTGCTGCGTCGATTCGATCGCCCAGTTCAGTGTTCATGGTTGCTGCGACAGGTGATTCGGCCCAGTTGCTTGATGCAACGTCCGGACGATCGTCCTCAGGAACCGTCATATCTTTCCCGCGCTTATCCTTTCGGATCCGCATAAGCGCAGCGTTTACCGTGATGCGATATAACCAGGTAGTCGGTTGTGCATCTCCCCTGAATCTGTCACGCGCTTTGTACGCGAAAACGAACGCGTCTTGCGCGACCTCCTCGGCATCATGGGGATTGCCCATCATCCGGTAAGCGACGTTGTAGACAAAACCCGAGTGCTTTTCAGCTATTTCAGAAAATTCCTGGGCGTCCATGCCTTCTCGCTGAGATGATTTGGTGTGTACTGGTTTTGAGTTGGATTCTGAGAGTGAGAGACTCATTACTGACCAGAGATTTCTACCTTACCAGAGACATTTTTACGGACGAACTGACTCGGACGACCGAAACTGTCGGATTCCCTTGAGTCTTAGACGCGCTTTTTTTGAAATCGTTGCATCCAAATATGTTGTGATTGCGTGAAGTTGTTTCAACTAATCTTTGTCTGAACCGAGTTAAACCGATTAGACTTGCCGTGCATCGTATTAACTGTCCGCTCCAAATCACGATAGATGGACTGGACAGTATGGAGAATGATTTGACCGGGTCTAACTGGGCAGAAAAAATTTTTGGAAAGCGTGAGTCCCACTCACCGGACGATCCCTGTCCTGACGGAATGGGAAATTGTTCAGAGGTAAAGGACAATGCTTCTGATTTCATCGACGGTGAAGTATCACCGACGATCGCAACTCGGCTCAAACATCACCTGGGCATTTGTGACAACTGCGATGGCTGGATGGCGAGTCTTGCTCAAACGGTCGGACTACTCAGGCAGAGTCCGCAACACGAAGTTCCTGAATCCCTCAGACGAAAGATAAGTCAGATCACAAAAGACTGAGATTTATTTGCAAATTAAAACGGCACCTATCTGGTGCCGTTTTTTTGTTGCTTGGAATTCGAGGATCTAGCTGACGTTGTCGGGAGTGACGGTGTGGTCGTTCTCGTCATCGACTGTACGAGGCGCAAAGTAATGTCGGTGTCGCTTATGAAAGTAAATGCTGTGGAGCATGATGGCGAAACCGATGCCTGTCAGGCCGTAGACGATTTCAGGTTCGGTCCGGGAACTTGGAAGGAATGACAGGACAATAAATAGACCGTATCCAGCCATTCCTGCCCAAAGGGTAGGGTGGTCAAATTTCTTGTTGAAGCCGATAGAAATTGTTGCTCCCAATAGCAACGGGAGGAAGAACTCAATTGGAGCCAATCCCGCTGCACAACCAACGAGCGTAGCGACCCCGTCTCCGCCTTTGAACTTCGTGAATGGAGAGTTCCAATGACCCGCGACTGCGGCAGCTGCTGGAACGAGTAGCTCTGCGTTCTCGAGCCCGATGAGGTAACCAACGACAATCGCCATCACACCTTTGGTGAAGTCGACTGCCGTTACGACCATCCCCATTTTGCGGCTTACTTCGCGCCAGACATTCGTTGCTCCTGCTTGGTGCGAACCCACTTCGAAAATGTTGACGCCATTCAGGCGCGAAACGGTGTACGCAGACGGTAATGCCCCAAGAATGTAGGCAATAAATGCTGCGACGAGAAAAACAGTGAACGTGGGAGTGGTGTCCATTTCGACCAAAAATTATATCAACCGGTAGTACAAGATCTCCGAGTTCGGACTGCCACAAGCAACGAATCTTGCTCGACACGATCCTGTGTGACCGTCATGATTGTCCGCCATGACATCAAATACGGAGAAATCGAACGCACAGATTGATTTCTTCCAAACCCTAAAAAATTCGTCACTTCAGCGGTTCAGCTTCGCAACTTTAATGTGGGGCATTGGACACCAGTTGATAACTCTGTCTCAAGGCTACGTTCTCTTTGAACTAACCGATTCGACGCTGTGGTTGGCGGCCCTTGGAGCTGCTGTTGGTGCGCCGACAGTCGTAATCGCTATCCTGGGCGGGATGCTCGCTGATCGCATCCCGCGGACCCGCATGTTGAAAATCGGGTCACTTATTGTCGCTACGCCAATGCTTGGAATAGCACTGTTGTACGCCACCGATAGCCTGGAGCCGTGGCACATTCTCATCGCTGGTTCAGCCCAAGGATCGGGTCTTGCTCTCGATTGGATTGCGCGTCTTTCGTTGCTTCCGGACATGGTGCCGAAGAACGTTCTCGTGCGAGCTATTTCCATTGACCAAGCAATGTTCAACGGTGCCCGGTTGCTCGCTCCTCTGATTGGTGGATTCTTGCTTGGTTCAGTCGGGCCAACCGGCGCTTACGGGTTGATTAGCGGATTGCTGGGTGCAGCATTTTTGATGTACCTCACATTCCGACCACATACAGAAGTCAATAGTGATGGCCATCTCGGACCGATCGATGACATTAAAGAGGTTTTCGGGATCCTTCGTGAGAACTCAATCCTGAGACTCAACTTGCTTTTCACACTTGTGAATGCGCTTGTACTCGGTGGAGTGATATTCATCATTCCTGCGTTCGCAAAGGAAATCTTCGATACCAATGAAGCAGGGTTGGGTTATCTGTTCACGGCTATAGGAGCCGGTGCTGTAGCGGGAGCTGCAACGACTTCATGGACTGGTGGCATTGCCAGGGCTGGTGTTGCTCTGTTAGTTACCGACGTCCTAACAGGAATCTTTGTTGTCACCTGGGCTCTTTCAGGGAACATGGGTTTCGCTTTGGGGGCTGGCTTCATTTTTGGCTATTTCAACGCCGTCCACATTGCGTTGGGAATTGGGGCGATTCAGTTCAACGTACCAGTCGAAGTGCGAGGACGCGTGATTGGCGCGTACGAACTGGCGTGGGCGGGATTTCCATTAGGCGGGCTTGCCAGCGGATCATTGGCTGCGATATTTGGGCTGCGAAATTCGCTGATCATCCTTGCTGTGGGGCTGATGATCTTTACGGCGATTGTTGCCGTGATGTCATCGCAGTTTCGTCAGCTCCGAGTGGAGTCCGACTAGGCTTCTTTGTCGAAGTAGTCAGGTTGGTACGGAGGTGCTGACGGATCGCCGCTGTTTTGTGCATCGAGCTCTGCTTGCTCTGCCTCTGTCAGGTACTTCGACGGGCATCGGACAGTCAGGTTTTCAGCACTGAATGAGCCGTCCGCCAGTTTTTGACCTTGCAGGATGATTTCCGAGTGATCGTTGAAAAAGATTTGGCCGATTTCACCTTTGTAAGACACATCCAGGTGCTGGGATCCATCTTCGTCTTTGAGTGAGAAGTGAGCGGTGACCCCATCCGCATCACGAACGTAGGAATCTTTTACGAGCTTGCCTGATACACCGATCATTCGGTCGACTTCAGTAGGCTTTTCTGATGCAGCTTCAGCGACTGTAAGGTAATTGACTGTAGCCCCCTCAAACGCTGTGAAAGCGAAGTAGGCGAGTGCAGCTGCGACCAGTACAAACGCAACGCCCAGCTTCATACGCGCACCCATAAGAGTCGAAGTGCGAGCCTCAGGAATTTGTGGAGTTGGTTCCACTTCGTTGTTGCTGTTGTTTTCAGGTGTGGTCATCTGGTTTGAAGATTATTTGCTGTTCTTTAGTCGTGTGATTTCGTGCTGCAATACCCGTTGCTTCCTGCCCATATACAGGATGTAGGCGAAGAAGAGCGCCCAGGTGATTGCGAACACCGCAAACATGTAGCCGAGGTTGGTTTCAAGCTTTCCTTCTTCTCGTTCTACGACAGAAAGCGCAACACCGTTTTCGTGAACGACAGTGATTGCTGCGAATCTGCCACGGTGATCTTCCAGTCTTCGTGCAGCTTCTGATGCACCGGCTGAAAAGGTTGAGACCCATCGATCTCCAGCCTGGTTCTCAAGACCGAATTCTGTGGATGAATCAAGCTCGAATGTAGTGATATTTCCGCTGGAGTCGGCAATGGCGAATCTCGTCAGGTTGCCGCTGGCATCGGTATCGACGCCGACGACGATTCCGCTTGTTGAGTCTTTAGCTTCCGCGGAAGGAGTGATTGCGACTGAGGCAATCACGACCGAAAGCAAGACCATTACCAGTCGTAGTGAAAAGGACGTCTTCAAATCCATCAAGCTCCGGTAGCCGCAGAAAGATCGGCGGATCGTTTGATTTCGACAAGATCATCTTCTGCACTTCTGATCTTGTATCGGTGCTGAACCATGAAGATAAACAGGAACGTGAAAGCGAGTGTAGACACCAGCAATACAGTTCCCAAATCTGATCCAAGAGCAGACTCTTCGTCGGCTGCTGGACCCGTTACCAACGGTGGGTGTGCCTGCGACCAGAGGTTCGCTGCAAAGTAAATAATCGGAGTATCAATTGCACCGATTAGACCGATGATCGCAGAAAGGCGTTGGCGCTGCGTCCCCGGCGGGAAGTAAGCCCTGAACATCAGGTAAGCGACATAAATAAAGAACAGGATTAGCGCTGTAGTGAGTTTTGCTTCACCGGTCCACCAAACTGCCCAGACTGGTCGTGCCCAGATCATCCCTGAGAGCAGCATTAGTGCACCGTAGACAACTCCAACTTCAGCAGCTGAAACGGCAAGGCGATCCCATTTTTCGTTCTTCTTCCACAGGTAGGCGAACGATGCTCCCGCGACCACAAATATCGCCATCATTGATCCCCAGGCAACGGGGACATGGAAGTAGAGAATTCGCTGGACAGCACCCTGGTTTGTTTCGGTTGGAACCCAGAAGAAAATCAACCAAAGAGTCAGTGCCATCAGGGCGGCGCTAACGATGAGAAGTGGATCTAAATAGCTGAGGATTTTGTTCATTTCGCGAGAGGCGCGGCACCAGCCACGCGAACCTACCTAAAAATTTTACACGTTGAGTTAGATGCGAAAATAAGGAATGTGTTAGTTCTGGCGCGTTTGAATGATTGTGAGACGATCTAATCTTCCAGGATGTGCTGGAAGATGAAGGCGGACACCACGAGGAACGCTACGTCGAACGCGGCTGCCAGTTGTAACCACTGAGCCATGTCGCCCCAGCTACGACCGTTGACCAAATGACCTGTCGACTCAACTGCTGCCATGAGAAGTGGTGTTACTACCGGTAGGAACAAGAGTGGGAGCATGACTTCTCTCGCTCGGACTCGAACAGACATTGCGGCGAAGAGTGTTCCAACCGAGGCGAAACCGAAAGTTGTTAGAAGTGCGATGGCAAGCATCTCCCATCGGAAGACGACGAGGTTGAACAGAACAGCGAAAACAGGGATAACGATTATTTGTGCCACGGCAATGAACAGAAAATTGCCGAGTGCTTTACCCAGATAGATGAGATCTCGACTAATTGGCGCAAGCATCAGACCCTCGAGAGTATTGCCTTCTACTTCCAACGAGAACGCTCGGTTCAAGCCAGTTACTCCGGCGAAAGCAATTCCTGCCCAGAGAACTCCGGGACCAACGAGCTTTGCGTTGTCCTGACTAAGGTCGACAGCGAATGTGAATATGACAAGCACCAGCAACGCGAATCCGGCAACTGCGACAACGACATCCTTATTTCGGATTTCCAGCAGCAGGTCTTTTCTGCCGATCGACCAAATGATCGCGAGGGAATCACGCATTGGCGGCACCACTTAGCGATTGTTGCCGGGCATATGCATCCAGAATGGCATCTCGTTCGGATTCTGGATTGGTTGAATCGATGAGTACCCGGCCACGATCCAGAACTACGGCGCGGTCAGCGATCTCCAGCGCATGGTCCAAGAGGTGAGTGGTGAACAGGACTGTCTTTCCAGACGCACGGTGCTCGTTGATGATGGTGTCTAGCATTCCGACTGACAGGGAGTCCAATCCGGAATCAGGCTCATCGAGGATCAACAAGCTGGGATTGTGCATCAGGCTGCGAGCCAGTGCGACTCGTTTTTGATAACCGTGCGAGAGCGTGCGGACTCGCTGGTCAAGTCGTTCGCTAATTCCGACTTTATTTGAGGTTTTCTCGATGAGATTGGAGACCGAATCCAGGCGGTACAGACCGGCGAAGAATTCAAGGTTCTCTCTAATGCTCATGTCTGAATACAGCATTGGAGAGTGCAGGGCGGCTCCCGTCACTGCACGAACTGACGGACCGTTCGTTGAGGTGTCGAATCCATAAATCTGGACAGTGCCTGCGTCGGGTTGCGTGAGCATCGATAGGATGCGCAACAGAGTAGTTTTACCTGCGCCGTTCGAGCCCAGAAGCACGGCTATTTGCCCGGCAGGAATTTCGACATCTATCCCGCGGAGCACCGAAGTCTCGCCGTAGTTTTTGACGAGACCTTGCAGATGGACTGCGGGAGTAGACGGCTGGCTTGCCAAACTAGGTCCTATTTGCCGTTCGGCGAGAATCTGCGTTCGAAAGCATCAGGCTGTAAGCCGGCTTCACCAGCTAACTTGCCGAGCATTTCTTTGTCCTCGAAATCAGACTGCTCCAGACGTGTCATGTAACTGCGAGCAACATCGTAATAAAGGGCGTTTGTGTCGACCATACGAACGGTAGTTTTACCAGTTTTGGGATCGCGCATGTCTTCGAATGCGACCGCACGGAGTTGACTGCCCATCAGGCAAATCATCGCTCCTTGTTCTGTTTTTGCGTCGGTGTTTTCAGTAGTGAGGAAGCTGACTGCACCGTGACCGAGCGTACGGGTGTAGTCGATGTCGAATGGAACTGGTGCAGCCGACCGCAATTCATAACCGAGTGTGAGATCGACTACCGATATTGCTTCACCGCGTTCGGCGAATCGACGCTCGATTTCATCCCTGAGAATTCGGGCGAATGGGAGATCGGCAAGCTTGATGTTTCCGTATTCATCTCTTGGGATTTGCACGCCTGAGATGTTCTTCAAATCTTCCGGGTCGAGTTTGCTAGCGACGCCTTCAGCGACTATTGCGATGCCGTCAGGTCGATCTAAGACTCGTCTCTTCAGAATCGCTCCTTCGAGGACGTCGCAAACCTCGGAGAGACTTACGGTATCCCCCGGAAACTCTTCCGGAATTATCGTGATCGTGGATGCTGACGCTTTGCCGATTCCGAGAGCAAGGTGCCCTGCGTGACGTCCCATCGCAACAATGAAGTACCAGCGATTTGTTGTTCGAGAGTCTTCCTTCAAGCTCTGGACAATACTAGAACCCACGTGTCGGGCTGTTTCGTACCCGAACGTTGGCATGTCGCCTGGCAGAGGGAGATCGTTGTCGATCGTCTTTGGGACGTGTGCTACGCGGATTTCACCGTTTGCGGCCCGTGCGATTTCTGAAGCGCCGAATGCAGTGTCGTCACCGCCAATGGTGATGAGGTTCTTGATTCCAAGCTTGCGGAGAGTGTCGACGCAGGTAGCGAGGTCGTCTTTTCGCTTGGTCGGATTGGTGCGAGACGTGTGAAGGATCGATCCGCCACGGGTATGAATGGTTGAGACGTCTTCAATGTCGAGGTCTACTACCTGCGATGTGTCACCTTTTACGAGGTACTCGTATCCATTTTTGATCCCGATGACTTCGTATCCAAGAAGACGCGCCTGGATGACTGCTGCCGAGATAACACTGTTGATTCCCGGAGCTGGTCCACCCCCGACAAGAATCCCGATTTTGCCCTGATTGTTTGACGACTCTGTCATTCGTCGACTCCGCACATGATTCACGAACGATGATTTCCTGAGATGAAAGTTTACGCATCACTGTTGATGCTTGTAAGAGGCGGGAGTAAGGATGGGGGGTATTTGCTTGCCCTCACTTTGCTCGAAGACTAGACTCCACAACTGTTCGGCACAACCGTTCTCAAGATTGAAGCAACGTATGACGCACCACGACCACGAAGATCCAGTTACCGCTAAATGGCGCGCTGTGATGACGCAAGGACACAGGGATGTCCCGTCTTCGTATTTGCCTGGCAATCCAAGGTGTGTGATGTGCAACATTCCACTCGGCGGCGTTGGCGGTCGGGTGATGAGGATGTTGAGAGGCCGTTGGGTTTCTCGAAAGAATCCAGGGATGTGCAATATATGAGACGACGTTCTTCCGCCCGGTGGTGCGGAAATCGACGTCTCCGTCCTGTTTGCTGATGTGCGCGGGTCTACAGCACTTGCAGAAAAGATCGGGCCCGGGGAGTTCGCACGGCTTCTGAACCGGTTCTACGAAGTATCAACTGAAGTTCTCGCACCACGTGGCGCGATCATCGACAAAATGATCGGTGACGAGATCATGGCGTTCTTCCTCCCTGCATTCCATTCTCAGCTTTTCGATGTTGCTGTTGAAACGGCGACCGAAATATTGAGGGCAGTCGGATATGGCTCGGAAGAAGGATCGTGGTTGCCTGTAGGTATCGGTATTCACCATGGCGAGGCGTACGTGGGCAAAGTGGGAACTGAGGACGTTTCCGATTTCACTGCTCTTGGCGACACAATCAACACCGGGGCACGTCTCCAGGCGTTCGCACAAGGTGGACAAATCGCTGTGTCGGATAGCGTTTACGACAAGGTCTCAGCCATCTATCCGGATGTGCCAGGGGAAGCAAAAGAAATCAGGGGGCGCTCCGAGGAGCTAACAGTCCACGTGATTTCACCGTTCGAGTAGTAATGATTGACCTGACCGCCGTTGAGGCATCGCTGGCTTCGGTAGGTTCTGCCAAGCGCGCCTCGGACATGAAGGCGTTTATGAAATCGGATCTAGATTTCATCGGCGTTTCGTTGCCGACGATCCGTAAGGAATTACGTGCACACACTCCTCGAAGGCAAGGGATTGAGAGGGCTTCGCTGCTCGAATTATCCAGAGAGTCTGTTGAATCGAGATTTTTCGAAATGCGCCTGTTCGGCGTGCTCATGATCGAGCGTTTCACCGACCTTCTTGGCTGTGAAGACCTGCCTCATATCGAACACATGACTCGACGAACCCAGGCCTGGGCGCTGGTTGATCCGTTGGCTCGACCTACATGGACAGTCGTTGAACGATGCGGTGATGTTCTGCTCGAAACTGTGGACCGCTGGTCGAATGACGATAACTTCTGGGTGCGGCGTCTGGCACTGCTGTGCTTAATGCCAGGACTGATCAAGTCGGATGAACTCTGGGATCGATGGGTCGGATACGCCGAGTCGATGATTCTTGAGAAAGAGTTCTTTATTCGGAAGGCAATTGGTTGGACGCTTCGCGAGGTCTCGAAAGTTCGACCCGAACCGGTTTCTGGTTTTGTTGAACGACACGTGGACGTGATTTCAGGAGTTTCGTTTCGCGAGGCAGTGAAGTACTTACCGGAACCGGTGAAGTCTAAGTTGCAGGCGGCGTACAAGGCACGTTGAGTTTGGTGACTCGAGCGTGCTGAAAGTTCGATTATTTCTCAGCCTCTCGACCGGATCCCTCCGCTCCAGTCGGGATGACGAGATTGTTGTCAGCCTGAACTTGTTTCAGGATCATTTTCTTCTTGCCAAAAGGTTTGGTGGGGTAACCCGGATGACCGGATGTGTGACCTTAGTGATCGTGTCCATATGGTCGGCCGATCAGGTGTGGATGCACCGAGTGCTGCGGGCTGAATCGCCTTCCTTTTCGTAGCGTTTCAACTGGCAACATGAGCTGGTGCCCCTGTCGTTCGTTCGCGTCAGCGTCCGTGAACGTAAACTTACCTTCGCGGTGCTGAATGATTGCTACGTCTGCATCGGCACCAACTTTCAATGTGCCGATATGGTCGGGAAGATTGACCGCAGCTGCTGGCGCCTTTGTTCCGAGTGCAAGAGCATCATCGATCGAATAACCCAGATGGACATATTTCGAGAGAGTGGTCATCAGGTCAAACACCGGTCCACGGACGTTGTAACGATGAACGTCCGATGAAACGGTTCCTGGTCCAAGACCTTGTTCTAGACATGCTTCGGCGACCGGGAACGAGAATGAGCCTGCGCCGTGACCGACATCGAAGATCACACCGCGTTTCATGGCGTCCCATGCAGCGTCGATTACCTTGTTGTTGTTATCGAGGATCCCGTGAGGTCGTCCTGTAAATGAGTGGGTAACAATGTCGCCGGGTCGTAGCTTTTCCAGAAACTGTTCGAAGCGGTTAACAGATCCGCCAACGTGGATCATGACCGGCTTGTCGAGTTCCTGACCTGCCTCAAGTGCTCGTTCGAGCGCGACCAAGTCGTTTTCTCCAACGATGTTGTCTGTGAGTCTAACCTTGATTCCGACGATCACATCAGAATGAAGCTTTGCTGCTTCAACGGCTTTCTCGACTCGCGCCCACCGAATGTCTTCCAGCTCTCCAATGTCCTGGTCGAGCTGGCCCATTCCTGAGATATGCAGAAACGCCAGCACACGAGTGGCTGCCTCGTCGATCACATAACGATGGAACCCTGCGACCGTGTTCGAACCTGATGAACCTGCGTCGATTGCTGTTGTCACGCCACGGTGTACACAAGCGGGGTCGGCTTCGATCGCAAGATGAGCAACTCCCCACCAAACGTGCACGTGAAGATCGACCAGACCCGGAGTTACGAGATAGTCGTCAGCTTCAATCACATCATGCGTATTCGCGTCGGAGACGTAGTCCTCGATCGCAGCAATCTTTCCCCCTGCGATAGCGATGTCTTTTTTGGCGTGAACACCAGCTGCAGGGTCAACAACGGTTCCGTTTTTGATGACGATGTCGTAGGTCATATTTCTTTTACTGGTTCTTCAAGAAGCTTAAGGTTCGAGTTTGAGGGGATAGTAATTCGATGGCGCAAAATTAGCGACGGATGAATAGTGCTAATCGTTGTGATCTGGCCAATCATCGTCGTCTTGAAGTAGCGCGCGTGTTCGGTTTATCTCTCCGGCATGGTAGGTGTCGTGCTCAAGAACAATATTCATTAGCGAACGGGTTGGCAGGTGATCTCCCCAGTGGGCCAGTCTTGGCTTATCTAACTCCGAGTCATCCTCAAGTTCTGAAAAAGCCGTGATTAAGTATTCATGAGCTTCTGTTAACCATTCGATTGCAGATTGAACTGTTGCCAGGCGTTCCGGTGGCGGTGTGACTGGATCGTCACCGTAGTCGTATTCCCTTGTTCGGAAAGCCGACCCCGGATACATGTACTTGAACATGCCTACATGGGCAGTAATGTCTTTGATGGTTCGGCGGGCACCTTGTGGCAGAGCTTCCCAGGAACCGTCGTCAACTGTCTCAAGGTTTTTGATGAGGCTGTGATCGGTGCCATTGAATGCGGAATCGAACAACCTTAGGTAGGCAGATATTTCTGAACGCGCCATCCGTAATCTCCGTGCATTGATCGCGGCGGATTATGCCATACGTAAAACATGGATTGTGAAGTTAGATTCAGTACCCGCTTTGCCCGAGGGTGTGTAAGACTCGATAGAGATGAAACAACGACTCCACAAAATTCTCGCTTCCGCTGGTGTTGCGTCACGCCGATCTTCAGAAGACCTGATCTCCCAGGGTTTGGTGATGGTTAATGGCGAGATTGCTCAGATTGGTGATTTTGCCGACCCGGATGTCGACGATATCGTCGCTAACGGTGAGCAGGTTTTTGTGGAGCAAAAGCGGTATTTGCTTCTCAATAAACCCGGTGGTTTTGTGACTACCGTGACCGACCCGCATGATCGTCCGACGGTCATGGATCTGATTGACGTCCGAGAACGGGTGTATCCGGTAGGTCGACTTGATGTCGATACCGAGGGATTATTACTGCTGACGAATGACGGTGATTTTTCGCAGCGCATGGCGCACCCACGATTCGAGATCGACAAGACTTACATGGTTGAGTTGGCGCGCCCCTTGAACGAGCGCGGGGTTGGGTTGCTGACGAAGGGAATTCGACTTGAGGACGGGTTTACTCGACCTGCAAAGCTTGAGTTCCCAGCTAAAAGTCGACGTCGGGTTGAAATCACCATTCACGAAGGTCGCAACCGGATAGTTCGTCGGATGTTTGAGGCTGTCGGCAACAAGGTCCTGAAGCTTCGACGCGTCAAGTTCGGAAGTTTGGGATTGGATGACTCTCAAAAAGGTGAGTGGCGCGATCTTTCAGGTACAGAAATTGACGAACTGCTGAAGCTCGCGGCTGAATCCGCACGGAAAAAGCGAAGGCCGAGGCGACGGCGGACGGGTTCCGCGCAGCGTTAGCGAGGGCCGTTCGCAGGTGTGAGTATGGTACGGATGATCGCCAGTACTAACTCTTGCTGTTCGCGGGTTTCGACGTGCGACCAGATTTGCAGCCCTTGTTTTGGTCCGTTGGAGTTAGTAGGCCCGTAAAGTTCAGACTCCCGTAGATTTGCTGCACACGCTCCTGTAGTTCCGGGTCGCCCATCATCGTCTCGGTCATTGTCAACGGGACGGTGGAATATGAACGTCGTCTTGTTGATTCGCTCTTCCCAAAACTCAAGTTCGGGCCATTTGTTGTCGGTTCGTACATGTTGAAATGGATCCCCGGAGCAAACGACTCCGTACTGCCCGTAGTCGTAAGCGATTGAGGCATCCTGTCCGATAAATTCACCTGGTATCGAGTC
>CAYYMP010000027.1:13266-20312 GCA_964472915.1 uncultured Dehalococcoidales bacterium
AAGCAAGCAACAAACGACGTGCACAAAAGCACGAGCGTGAATAGCACAGTCGCCGACAGACTTGAAATTCTCATATATGCATTATGCAGAATGAGAATTGGTCAGTATTACCTGATTACCCGTCCAGCGACCTGAGAACCCGACCTGGAAGTTGACCGTTTACTTTGCCGATTTCGAGAGCGGGTTTGCCGTTCACGAAGACGTAATCGAGTCCAGTTGAGTAGACATGCGGGTTCACGAAATCGTTGTTCTGCTTGATGTTCCCTGGCTCGAATACAAGGATGTCGGCGAACTGACCCGGTGCGATTCGACCTCGCTTGGAAAGGTTGAGACGCTGAGCGGGAAGGGCGGTCATCTTGTAGATCGCTTCTTCGAGCGACACAAGGTTCCGACCAACGACGAACTGTTCGATAATGATCGTGTTCGTCGCGTAACTTCGTGGATGCGGTTTGCCTGAAGCCAGTGGACCTTCATCACGTAATGAAGAACCGTCGGATGCGACAGCCATAAGCGGCCATTTGAAGATCGCTTCCACGTCTCGCATTTCCATCGAGTTAAGGACGTAGTTTCCTTCCGACTGCTCGTAAAGGCGCAATGCAGCTTCTTCTGGTTCGCAACCCCATTCGTCGGCGATGTCTTGCAGGCTACGGCCTTCGAGAGACTGATCCGGTGGGAAGCTCGCCACAACACAGCCTTCAGCCGAGTGGTTTCGGTTGATGTAGTAAGTGACATCGGAACGAACACGGGCACGTGTATCGGAGTCAGCGAGACGGTCAAGAGTTGCCTGTCGGCCTCCAACGAGCGCCCAGCGAGCGAACATTGCTCCGCTGAAGCCAGTTGACGACCACTCATATGGATACTGGTCACCGGCGACATCGATCCCTTCGGACCGGGCTTTTTCCATGCCGTCGATCAGTTCGTGGCCGCGTCCCCAGAATTTTGGACCGACTGCTTTCACGTGAGATATCTGGATTCTTGCTCCAGTGCGGCGTCCGATTTCGATTGCTTCGGCGTGAGCTGGGAAGAGTCCACTGAGGTCGTCAGCTTCGGATCGGATGTGAGAAGAGTAGAGCTTTCCGCGGTCGGCGGCTGGTTGAGTGACAGCAATGACTTCATCAGCGAGCGAATACGAACCCGGCGCGTACCAAAGTCCGGTCGACATACCCAGTGCGCCGGCGTCGAGTGAATCGGCGAACAGGCCAACCATTCTGTCGAGCTCTTCGGGTGATGGCATGCGTGGTTCCATCCCCATTACTGCCCGGCGAACAGTTCCGTGTCCGACCTGTGCTGCGACGTTGATAGTCGAGCCGGCCTCTTCAAGGGCAGTTAGGTAGCCGTCCATGGTCGACCAGCCTGGCTGGTACTTGGGGTCGTACTTATCGGTGCGCTCTTTGAATCCATCTATGTTGTTTTCATTGAGCGGCGCGCAGTAGCTCATGCCGCAATTGCCGAACAGTTCGAGGGTTACGCCCTGGGTAAGTTTTGAATCGGCAAGAGGATCAATCAGGAATGAATTGTCGGAGTGTGTGTGGAGATCGATGAAACCTGGAGTTACGACCTTGCCGGTGGCATCGACAGTTTGTGCTCCGCCGTCATCAATTGTTCCGACCGCAACGATCTGATCGTTCTTGATCGCCACATCGGCTTTGAATCGAGGTGAGCCAGTGCCGTCTACTACCGTGCCGTTTTTGATTACCAGGTCGTACATAAGTTTCGTTATTCCGCGATCGTGACATAGTCACTCAGCTTCGGATTCTCCTATTGATCTCTTTTTTTGCTCCGGGCGGACATTCGTTAATACGCGGTCGTGACATAATCACTCAGCGTTGAATCTCCTATCCCTAACCCTTTCCAATCCGGAAAGGGAACTGGATCGCGCGTCGCATTTTCCCCCTCTAACTCCCCCGGTCCGGGGGAGAACCAGATAAATGAAGTGGTTGGTTCAACGACCTAACGTTCCGGATATCGGGATTCACTCGCCCATTTGAAATTTTCGGCATGAGCATAACCCGAAACGGGAGTAACATATTCCGGCTCAAGATCAGATCTCGCTCGAGTTTCGAGATCACTCCCGGTATCAAACCGAGGTTGTTGGGATCGAGAACTTTGAGCGAGCACAATCGAATCGGCATTATTGGAGATGAGCTGAACAGATGAAATTTGTAAGATTTGCCAGCGGTGACGGAGCCGCCTACGGAGTTGTTGATGGCGACACCGTAAAGGAAATTTCGAACTCACCAATTGGTCAGGATTATTCCGAGACCGGCGCAACCCACGATCTCAACGAGATCAAGATCCTGGCGCCAAACCCGAACCCCAGCAAGATGCTGTGTCTTGCCCTGAACTACGGTTCCCATCTTCTCGGTGCCGATCGCCCAACCCGCCCGGAGCCGTTCTACAAGAACACGAACGCAATCATTGGTCCTGGCGACCCGATCAAGCTTCCTGCTGACGCCGGACTTGTTGTTTGTGAGTCAGAGTTGATTGCAATCATTGGTAAGGAAGCCAGCAAGGTTTCTGAAGCCGATGCTCTAGACCATGTTTTCGGTTACACCGCAGGTAATGACGTGAGTGCACGTGAGTGGCAGTCTGGTGCTGGCGCTGACAAGCAGTGGTGGCGAGCAAAGTCCGCTGACACTTTCGGTCCTACTGGCCCATTCATCGTGACTGACATTGACCCGCAGGACGTGAACATTCGCGGCCTTGTCAACGGCGTCGAGGGACAGAAGTGCCACTCATCCGAGATGATCTTCAACGTCGCTCAGGCAATTTCATTCATTAGCAACTATGTGACGCTGTACCCAGGTGACATGATCTGGACAGGAACTTCGGGCACAACTCCGCCAATCAACGTTGGTGGTGACGTGACCGTTGAGATCGACAAGATCGGTGTTCTACACAACCCGGTTGAAGCAAGCTAGGTGACTTTGTCACATTAGTTTCTGTGTGAAACGGAAGAGCCATCCGAAAGGGTGGCTCTTTTTTGTTGGCTGACCACGCTCAAGTAATCGGTTGCTGTGCATAATGCCGATATGAAATTGCCAGTTGGTATTGCAGTTTTAATCGTCGCTCTCGCCTGGTTTGTTCCGATCTCATGTTCAACTGGACCGGAGCAAGTAGCCATGGATGACCCACGCATGATTAAGTACGCCTGGGATCGGGCGGGAACTCGCTATGTAACGACGCTAGGCGCGCCGACAAGAATATATGCCGTCGAGACGACATTACGAGAGCTCGATGAGTTGGACGATAGGCACAGTTACGGCCCAGGTCGTATTGATATTGACTACCCAATCTACTTCTTCGCGTTCGAGTGTGATTACCAGATGTGGGTGTACGACATAACCCCTGACGGTGTTGGTGGAAGAACCGAAACTCGCCATGGATGGCTGACCGTTGCCATAGAGGTGAATGACGGAGATCCTCGCAGAAGTGGGGAAGGTCCTGACTTTATCCGCCATCCGGATCGGGTCTTATTACCAGTACCGAAAAACCTCGAGTCGATTTCCTACACGCCGTCGGAACTGTTTCCGCTGTTTGGCACCCCTGCACCATTTGCGACCGCCGCACCACCAGCTACACCGGCACCCCGTGGGGAGTAGAAGTGCGGCCAGGTCCCTCCACTGCGGTCGGAATGACGGGAGAAGCATTCCTTGACCCTTCGACAGGCTCAGGATGAAGGAACGTTGTCATCTTGGACTTGATTCAGGATCTCGCAGTTGCACCCGCTCCCAACTACAGCGGGTCCTTAGATCCCTCCACTCCGGTCGGGACGCGATCGGTATGTCATCCTTAGACTGATCGCCCTGAGCTCGTCGAACGGTTCAAAGGATCCTGTGCCGGGTTAAGGTGATCAGGCGTGAGCAAGTTCGAAGAGTGGTTTTCTACCGTTGGCTTCATTGCGGAGAATTGCTTCTTCGTCAGCGGTTACCGGAGTGAAGTCCTGCGCAACTTCAACTGCCATTTGCCACAACTCTGGATCGCCCGGTGGCACAGCAGCGGAAATAGGCTGAGAAAGCGTCCACCTAAGAGCAAGTTTCATTAGTTCTCGATCTTCGATCGGTGCATACCAACACTTCTCTCGGTGCTTCGCTTCACCCTCTCGTAGAGCGTGGTGGGCTGCGCCTTTCAATGCCAGTTTCGACATGCCTTTTGAGGTTGCTGCTTCCATGATTTGCGGGCCAAAGCCCGACTCGAACCACGTGGTGAAATTGACAGGGAACAGGATCGAATCGAAGTCGTATCGACTCATCAGTTCAATTGCTACTTCGGCTGAGTGTGCGGAGAAACCGAGGTGTCGAACGAGCCCGTGTTCTTTCGCTCGAACCAACACTTCAAGGGCACCGTTTGGTCCGGTTGCCGTTTCGAGGTCTTCCTCGGTGGTCATCGCGTGCAGCTGGTAGAGGTCGAAGTGGTCAGTCCTGAGCAATCTCAGTGATTCCTCTAGTTCAGCCTGGGCGGTCGGAGCATCACGTTTATTGGTTTTACAGGCCAGGAAAACGTCTTTGCGGTACGGCTCGAGAGCGGGACCGAGCATGTTCTGTGCGTTTCCGTATCCGGGAGCTACATCGAAGTAGTTGATTCCCTGGTCGATCGCCCACGAGACATACTTGTCTGAATTTTCAGACGTCTCCTCTTTGACCACGATTCCAGCGAATCCAACGATGGAAAGTTTGTCGCCCGAATTTCCGTATTCACGGTATTGCACAAGGAAGCTCCTGAATGAATGGCTGCGAATCAGGGCAGGGTACTACAGTGCGATCGGTTTTAACCCACGCCGAAGTTGCGGGCTACTTCACCTTCGGTAAGCCAGTAGAAGATGAGGTAGCCGCCGACCAGGATTAACACACCAGCTGAGATTGGGTGGACGTAAGGCATTGCTCGTCGCAACTGAGTCACGAGGGCTCCCTTGAATACCGCAATCCCTATCGTGAGAGCTGTAATGACGAAGGTCATGCCAAGGGCGTAGGCAAGGAACTGACCGGTTGCCTCGACTATTCCGCCAGTTGCCAGGGAACTACTGATGAGCCCAAGAAAGATCGGCAATGTGCAGCTGAGAGACGCCACTGCGTACGAAATTCCGAAGAGGAAGTAACCCTTCACACTGGTGTCGGTAGCACTGCCAATTCTCGATGCCGCTGACTGTGCACGGTTGTTGTAGAGCTTGCCGCCGGCGAACAGATATGCGCCGAGCCCTGCCATTACGAAACCTAGGATAAATCCGACCCACGGGAAGATCGAAATAAACGACCGGGCCCCTGATGAGATCGCCAGTCCGACTCCTCCGAACAGAAGCACAAATCCTGCACCGAGAGCGGCGCTTACATAGAGAGCCTTTATAAGGGAATGCATGATCGTCGCGCTGCCGCGTTCAGATTCAGAGTCTCCCTGCTGGTCGGTGAGGTACATGGTCAGGAACGCCGGCAGCATTACGAAGCCACACGGATTCACGGTTGCCACCATCCCGGCGGCAAATGCGAATCCGAGCGGTAGGAACGAGCCGATGTTTCCAACAAATCCAGCACTATCGGCTGAGTAGTTGAGTGCCCCTCCAATGAAGCTGTTGGCACCGGGTCCGACGATCAAGCCCGCTATGAGTGCGAACAATGCCACCGCTGCAGCGACGGTCGCTGGGATTGGCAAATTCTGGGCACTGAAGCCGATTTCTTCAGTCGAAAAGCTTTGGTTGGCAGAGCTCATAGGTGGATTTTGATGCCTTCGTTGTTCCCCAGTATCTCTGGGAAACAAAGGTTCAGGGATTCACATCTGTTGTTGCATGCGATACTAGCGATCCCAGTTGGATTCAATGTTAGTCGAGTTTGAAGACCGATCCATGAGTGTTTCGTTGAATTGGTCGTTGTGACATACGACAACTATGATTCGATCAGATTGGTGTACTAGGTGCGATTTTCTGACGCACCGGATTCTTTCTTCTTCATCGGTATCCATTGGCACTAAAGCACGGCGATCAACAACCGTTCCTGTTTTCGGACAGCGGCGAGTCTTCGCAATCGAAGGCGCGCCGGATAACTGTGCACGTCGCAATTGAAGATTCTGACCTTGAGCGATCCGTACACAAGCTGCTGTCACGGAATGCGGCATTTACTGTCGTCAAAGGCGGAATTGGGTACGCCGCAGAATCTGATGTTCGGATCATCGATTGCAGGATGAATCCTGAACAAGAGAATATTTACGACGAACAACGGCCACCAAGGACATTATTCATCGGTCTGGACGACTCCGTTGACAGCTTGATCGAGGCTTTAGAAGCGGGCGCATGGTCCTACGTTCCTGAATCCGCCGACACATCCGAACTTCAAGACGCCATTTTTGAACTGTCGTCAGCCACAGGAAGCCCGCTGCTCCAGAAAATCGCACGCTCCGAACAAGGAGCGAAGCACGTAACCGATAGGATATCGTCTGATCAGGTCGATGCGCCTTCTCAAAAACCATCGAATCTATTGTCTCCACTCGAGTCGAGGATCCTGGGTCTAATCGCCCGTGGCGAACCGAGCAAGCGTATTGGCGATGCGGTGGGACTTGGTGAGCAGACGGTCAAGAATTACGTCGTGAAGATTCTTGAGAAGACCAACACCCACAACCGTGCGCATGCAGCAGCGGTCGCTGCGCAGCGTGGTTGGTTGGGACCACTCGACGAGTAATTCGGTCCACCGGTCGTCGTTTCTAGCCCTGTACAGGATTCAAAGATGGTGGCTAGGAGGCGTTGATCCTTCAAGTGCCTCAGGATGACAATCACATTTGAGGGCATCCGGTTTGCAAATTTCTGCTTGTCTGCAATCACGCAATGTCATTCGGCTTACAGCTTGAAAATTCCTACACGGATTTCGTTCATAATTTGAACTAAAGCTGTGATAGAATTTCTGGTCGGTTCGACTCACATTCGAGCTGGTTTGTGCAGCGGCGCGGGTTTTCCCGCGTCTATTTGTGTGTCGGAATATTTATAAAACGAGGCCGGTTCAAAAGTTGCTGGACCGGAAGCAGAGGCAAGTAATTGACGACTTCAGAGACCCCACAGACGAATGAGG
>CAYYMP010000028.1:0-12118 GCA_964472915.1 uncultured Dehalococcoidales bacterium
GCAATCCTGTGGAGTTGGCAACTGGCCATTCACTGGTACAACCACCGTCAGTCAGAAGATCAACCTACGTGGGATCTACTTGCGTGGAGTCGCGGCAACATCGCTAGGTACGCGCTAATCGCATCAGTAGCGTGGGTCGCAGTACAAATCTTCTCAACCCTTTTATCTCAGCTGCCCGTCATCAGTTTTTACGGGGGTGATGAAGCTCGTTCTGGATACAACCTGTACGACCTGCTCTCGATGTGGGTGCTTTTCTTCTCAGTTGCCATCCGTTTCAGGTCACTCAAAGCTCTTGAGAAGTTTGTCTGGGTACTGGTGATATCAGGCTCGGTTGCCGCCGCGTACGGCATAGCGCAGCACTTCGGATGGGATCCGATTGGCGGGAATCAGGATCGATCGCGAGTTATTTCAAGCTTCGGAAATACGTTGAACTTCGGTGCCTACATGGTCATGGCGATTCCTGCCACCCTCGCACTCGCATTTCAGTTCACACTCAAGGAGCGGACCACTTCACGCAAAGCAATTCTGCTTTTTCTAGTTGTCGCGCTCACACTGCAAACTTCAGGGCTTTGGTTCGCAGGTGGTCGAGGTCCGTTCATAGGTGCAGGGGGTTCGTTGGTAAGTTTCGCGGTTATTGGTCTGCTGGTGCTCTCGCCAAAGCAAATGATCCGTCCAGCTGCCATCATGGCAATAGCGGGAATTCTTACCGCAGTAATCGTCGCCCTCCCGTCCCCTTCAGGGGACATTGGACTCGAACGAGCCTTGAGTATTGGAAATGAAATTCGCCCGACAGCGAGTTCTTCAACCAATATCGTGGGTGGTCTTCAAGGTCGATTTAACATCTGGGAATCGACTCTCGATCAAGCCACCAGCTGGCACACCCCACTCGAAGAGCCAACGATTAACAGGATCCTCAGACCGTTATTTGGTATAGGTCCAGATATGTTCGTCTACTCGTGGGGCTTTGTTGGTAAGCCGCAAAGTAGCCTTTCCATGGTCGACCACGCCCACAATTTCCTGTTGCAAATATTGATCGAACAGGGCTTCCTGGGTTTATTGGCCTTCATTGCGCTAGGACTGCTTGTGGCGAGCGCAATACTTACCGTTGTTCTGAAGCTTCGCGGAACTTCAAATCCTCTGATTTTTATTGGTCTTGCGCTGTTCCCAGCTGTAATCGGGAAAATGTTCGAGTTGCAAACCGGTGTTTCTCGGGTGTCGGACCTGACGATGACGTTTGCAATTCTTGCTGTTGTCATAGCCATCTACGAAACACTCCGATCAGCAACAGCGACTGCTCCAGAAGAGGTAACGGAGCAATCATCGTCGGCACGATCAGTTTCGGTCACCGCACCGAACTATGCTGCGCTAGTTGTGTCGCTTGTTGGAGCCGTCACGATTACGGTTCTAGCGGGAGCAGCATTCATTGGGTGGGACGTACGCAGGGCAGAGGCGAGCCGCATCCTCGCCGTAGATTACGACAATCCAAATATTTTCATAAAAGCTGGGGCATGGGCCGACGCTCAGGCGAAGGCACCGGAGCGCGAAAGTTTCACATATAACCTTGCTGAACAATATTTAAATGAAGCGGAAAATTTTTGGGCAGTTTGGGAAGAAGAAAACGATGAAGCAATGCGTGAGGAAGCGCTACGGCTGATTCACATCGGTCGCGACATGGCGCTTGCATACGAGCAGCGAGATCCGTTTGAAATCGATATCCAGATTACGCTCTCAAAAATGGCATCACGGCTCCTGAGATGGGAATCCACCGCATATGCCCAAGAAGTTGTTGATCGACACCTCT
The DNA here is from genome assembly GCA_964472915.1 of uncultured Dehalococcoidales bacterium. Taxonomy (GTDB): domain Bacteria; phylum Chloroflexota; class Dehalococcoidia; order Lucifugimonadales; family Lucifugimonadaceae; genus Lucifugimonas. The sequence continues at coordinate 1,802 of CAYYMP010000028.1, forward strand.
TCCTGGCGGATACCTACCTCGGTTATCCGACCCTCGCGGGGACAGCGGCAACTGCATTCGCGAGCATGCGACTCAACGAGCTCGCCATCGAATATGCAGATAAAGCGATAGCCACTGAAGCGACCACAAGAAACTGGGCAAAAGCCTGGTACGCCAAAGGTGCCGCTTTGTATCAGATGGACAAAGATGCAGAGGCTTTTGAGGTTCTCAATACCGCTATTGAGAAAGATTCAGAGGGCGAAGTAACACACCTTGTACATCAGATCCTAGCTGCTTACTGGCGTGAGCGCGGCGATGACCTTCAGGCCGATCATCACGCAGAGTTAGGTGGCGGTGAGTACGGAGCAAATGACGAATCGTAGTACCAGGCGAAGAAAAGGTGCGCATGCTTCTCAATCGTCTGGAGTTGTGGCGGTCTTGGCTCGGCTAGATTCTCTGATTCACTGGATAACGCTAGTTACCCTGGTCGCACTTCCAGTTGTGTTTGGTTCGAGTGAGACTTTCGCCATTCGACCAGAATTGAAACGAGTAGTACTCCATTTGTCTGCTATTTCGATAGCTTCACTCTGGTGTTGGCAATGGACTCTCGAACAGAACCTTAAGCTCGACTTGGCAAGGTTCGACATAAAGCGATGGACAACCGCTCACCCGGCTAACCTGCTGATTACCGTTATGTCGATATGGGTATTCGTTCAGGTGATTTCAGCACTCCTGTCGCCTATTCCGCACATCAGCATCTTAGGCGCAGACGACCAGAGATCCGGGTACAACCTTTACGACAATATTTCGTTTTTCGTTCTGTTCCTGTCTGTTGCAGCCAGATTCAGGTCTGTTGAAAAACTCAAATCCGTATCAGTAGCGCTGGTGATTGGTGGAACGATTACTGCTGTTTACGGAGTCAGCCAGCATTTTGGCTTCGATCCGCTAGGAGACGGTGAAAATTTTCGCAGGGCTTACTCAAGCTTCGGAAATCCGCTGAACTTCGGAGCGTTCATGGTCCTGGTGATCCCAGTGACTTTTGCCTTGCTGTTGCTCGCCAAACCTAACGACTACCGTTGGCAAATCGGGATTGGAGCAGTCCTAGGTTTAGAACTGGCTGGACTGTGGTTTGCAGGTGGACGTGGTCCGTACGTCGGAGCACTAGGCGGAATTGTCGTAGCTGCGATCTTGACCTGGCGGGCACGGCAGGCCATTCCGGTAAACAGTCTGCTCACCTCGGTAGGAACCGGGGTAATCCTCGCGATAGTTTTGATTGTCCTGCCGTCTCCCAACCCGGATGTTGGAACGGAACGAGTTCTCGGTATTGGTGATCAAATCGTCGGTCTAGGATCTGAGTCAACTGAATTAAGTTCAGGACTCGAGGGCAGATTCAACATCTGGGGCACCACGCTCGACATGGCGACTTCGTGGGACACTCCCCAGGAAGAATCGGGGCTCGCATCAGCTTTGAGACCAGTATTCGGGCAAGGGCAGGACATGTTCCTGTACGCGTTCCCGCTCGCTGGCGAACCGAGAGTGGGAACGGATGTTGCTGATCACGCCCACAACTACCCGTTGCAAATCCTGATCGAACAAGGGTTCGCAGGCCTGTTGATTCTGTTGGCGATTGCGCTGATCGTCCTGTCGTTGCTTTACAAACTACACAAGCAATTTCAGCCCGATGGCGACATTGGTTTGATCGCTCTAAACATTGCATTCGTAGCTTCAATTGTCGGAACGATGATCGTGCTACTTACTGGTGTCCAAAGGGTCGCTGATTTAACTCCGGCGTTTGCAATGCTCGGCGGTCTCGCTGCACTGTCAGCAATATCGATCTCGCCAAAAGAATCCAATCGGGAATCATCGGGATTTACCCTATCGAAACAGACTGCAAGTGGTTTAGGTGCATTGGCAGCTGTTGCCGTAACGGTCGTCGGGCTCTGGGTCTTCTTTGACTGGGATGTACGGAGAACCACAGCAAGTGTTGAGTGGGTATCAGCATTCAATAAATCGTCTGATCTCGAAAAAGCTCAAACGTGGGTTGATGTCCAGTCCAAAGCACCCGAGCGTCCTCACTTCACAAACTCGTTGTTTATTGAGTTGTTCAACGCAGCATTTGCGCAGAAAGAACAAGGTCTCGACGAGGAAGCGGTCGTACTGATGCACCGGGCAAGGACGTTGCTTCTCGACTTCGAAGAACTCGATCCGTTCAAGCGAGACGTACAAATCAACCTGTTCCAAACAGAAGTCGCTCTCCACTCCTGGGGTGAAGAGGGAATTTCTGCCAGAGCAGTAGAACGGGCAGATCGAATCCTTGAGCTGTACCCAACTGCGCCGCTGTACACAAGCGTAATTGCTGCTGACATGCCTACGCTCGGAGAATACGAGTTGGCAATTGAGTACGCCGATCAGGCCATCGCCACAGAATTGAAAACTAAGCCCTGGCCGCTCGCGTGGTACGCCAAAGGTCGCGGCCTGCTCGGTCTTGGCAACGAAGACGAAGCAATAGCCGCTCTTCGAACCGGAACAGAAATAGAACCCGGATCAGAGGAGGCGAAATTGTCACATCGGCTGCTAGCGCAGATTTACTCTGACCGAGGTGAAACAGAACTGGCTGAGGAGCACTCCCTGCTCGGAAACTGAGCTCCTGTTAACGCCCGAATACTGTTAACAATTTCCTCAATAATATCCGTCAATTTCGGTCAATTTTCTGGAAGTAAAACACTCTAAAAAGTGGGAATAAAACACTCTACCTTTAACTTACTTTTTGTAAGTACCCCGTGAAATTCCACCCGATTTTCTGAGAACGATTTGAGTTCAATAATTTAGCCATTTTCGTACGGTGACTTTTTGGCAGGCAGACACTCGTTTTTGACCGATTTAAAGTGTTTTACTTCACTGTTTCCGAAAAGCAGATTTGCTATAATTGGGATGTCTTCCAATTCAAGGAACACCAGTTCTGCGGTGGTAGCTCAGCTGGTAGAGCATCTGCCTTCCAAGCAGAATGTCGCGAGTTCGAATCTCGTCCGCCGCTCCATTTTCGAATTTATAATCCCCGTCGTTCAGGCGGGGATTTTTTGTTGACCTTCAACATCTAATGAATGTTTGGCAGGTTTTATGTGGGTCACGCGTGACTCACGCTCTCGTCATGACGTCGCGCTTTCCCAGACTAATGGCACAAATTAAGCTGTTGAGAGTGAATATCCTCAGTTGGTACCTGAACCTCAGAAAAGCGCTGAATTGGCTTGCCATTTTCTGCACGATTGCGGTTGGGCTGGTGGTCGCCGCATGCGATCCGGCTGGGGCAACCGTGACGCCGACGCTCGGTTCCGAACCTGTTGGTACTAGCACTCCTCGTCCGGTTTCAACCGTTAATCCGTCGGTGACTGCTGGCAGTCCAAGTAGCACGTCAATCGCAACTTCAACTCCGGTAACACCCACCTCAACTCCGACGCCGGCACCAGCACCTCCGATGGCGACCGCTCAACCAACGCGTGTACCAACCCCGACTCTTGCACCCACTTTAGTTCCAACTGAAATACCAGCCACCCCGACAGCGATCGCTACGCAGCTTCCGACGGCCACAGACATCCCGGTTCCAACCCCGACCGAGACTCCACAGCCGACCGTGACGCCCACTCCGGAGCCGACATCAACACCAACTCTGATACCTACCGCTACGGCAACACCTCGTCCAGCCGACGATATCCCCCCCGACCTAATCTTTGATTCTCTCAACACAACATTGATCGAGATTGGTGGCGAAATTAGTGCAACGTATTCAGTAAAGGACGATGGTGGGTCGGGGCTTCTGGCTGTCAACCTGCAGCAGTCACCTGATTCAGGTGGAAGTCCTACAACATGGACTCAAGTGGGGCAAAACGTAGAGAGCGGACTAACTTCCGAAAATACGGTGAGTCACACATCAAAGACTTCAGGAAAATTCTGGTATCGAATCCAGGTAATTGATCAGTATGGAAACCTGACCCATGGAGGGGCGAGGGGTCCAGTCATTATCGAACCGCTGACTTACGGCGCTCCATCCAATACTTCACCCTCAAGTGGCAGCACGGGTGTAGCGACTTTCCCGGTTCTAAGTTGGGACGGCGTACTAAACGCGAACAAATACTGGATCACCGCAGCGGAATTGCAGTCTGAACTGCCTAACGACAACACTTCAGACGATTGTCCACTTTGTGTAATCAGCATTACGACAACGGATACAACCTATACCCCGTCCATCGCACTGCCGAATAGCACCACTTATTACTGGCAGGTCCAGGCCCTCAACGACGACCGAGACACAACTAAAAACGGTTTCTTCTCAACGGTCTCAACGTTCACCACCATAGGTGAGTCTGTGACGCTCTCGTTGTACATCCACGACGGCGCAGGTGGCCCTGTCCTAAGCGGTGTAACTGTGGATGTGACCGACGGCAATGGTGGTACTTTCAGCGCAGTAACGGACGGAACTGGACAGGTTCAATTCACTGGGATTGCTGGCGAATGGACTTTCACAGTGATGAAGTCTGGGTACACCACGAGAAACTGGACACAAGAAATCGAATCAACATCAACCGTCCACTCGTTTATGTAAACCTTATGAGAATCATGAGCCCGTATTTATGCGGATTATTAAGATAGGAATAGAGTCCAACTCCGCTGTGAAGGCGTATTCATTTAGTAGATGAAGTTTGTAGCGACAACACTCATACTCATTTCGACTCTCCTCCTGGCAGTCGGGATCATGAGCGCGTCTGCGGACGAACGATTCGCTGAAGCTGCCGAGACCGTAGTAAACGACACGTTCACCGACAACCCAGGGACAACTTTGACCAGTCACTCCCCCGAAGTTGATGTCGTTGGAGGTGGCTGGAAGGTTGAGTTCGGTCCGAACTTTGAAATCGCGTCTTCGGGGAAAGAAGTGCGAAATACCCTTGGATTGGACTCTCCCTATTACGCCGTTATCGATGGTCGCCTGGAAGATACAGACATAACAGTCGATTTCACTCGAACTGGTCAAACCTCAGAAGTTGGCATTGCCTTCCGATGGAAAGATTCCTCGAACAACTACCGCGGAGTTTTCGACGGGCGCAGAGGTTATCTAATCAAGACGATAGCTGGTGTGGATTATCTGCTCGATTCATCGAAGGTGAAATGGCCTGACGGAACTACCAGGCAAATGAGGGTTGTTACTAACGGTTCTTCAATCGAGCTGTTCCTCGGAGGCAAGAAAGCCGCATCAGCGACCGACTCTGAACTGAGAGAGAACACCAATATCGGCCTCTACTACATGAACGAATCGTCGTCTTCTATCGGCAATTTCAGGGTCAGAGCACTGGGAGACGTGGTTACTCCAACAACTCCTCCCGTTGGTTCGCTGGTTCTGCAAGACAACTTCGACACGGGAGCGGGATCACTCTCAGGTAGAACTGTTGGATCCGAAACATGGTCCGACATTGTTGGAACGTGGGAAGTAACTGCCGGTGGCCAGGCAAGACTTCTGACCGCGAGCGGCTCAGGTGATCAAATCACGGCAATCGGTACCGCGACTGCTGATGCCGACATAAGTGCTGATGTCACCTGGGTTACAGGAGTAGCGGGCCTTGCATGGTCTGTTGATGCAAGCAACGACCGTGCAATCGTTTTCTACGAAGGCTCGAACATCGTTGCCGGCAAGATACGACCATCTGACAGTGCGTTCGTCGAGTTCGGACGAGCCAGTTACTCTTGGACTTCAGGCGATACCCGAAATATGCGTGTGAGGATCAATGGTTCAAACGCACGTGTTTACATCGATGATCCCGCCGACTCGACTGATCAAATCCAAGTCCTCGTCCTTGCCATTGGGACCGACATGGGTACATCGCAACGCGCCGGATTGTTTTCGAAAGACAGCAGTAATCTATTCGACAACTTCACGGTCAGGAATTCACCTGCACTGCTGCAAGCTGATGGCACCGTCGGTGTCGCTCCACCGCAAACTCTCAGTCCACCGGCGGTTCCTTCTGGGGCATATTTATACGACTCGTTCACCTACTACAACGGTGACCTGATCGAGAACCGATCACCTGATCACGATCCGAGCGGAAAAGGCTGGCAGATCCAATCAGGAAAGTGGAAGTTCTTCAATTTCAAAATCGGTGAACTGGAGGAAGACGCCGGTGACAAGTTCTCTTTCATCGATACAGGCCGAGACGAATATGTAATCACCTCAGAGCAAATTTGGGATGGTGGCCGTACCGGTATCACCTTTGGTGGGTTAGCGCCCAGCAGCCGCAACGGTTTCCTGTATTTCGTTCAGTCGAATGGTGATGTCGTGCTTGGCAAAAAGATTGGTGGAGTGTTCTTCACCCTTGGCTCAGCTCAGGCCAATTGGAAACACGGGGGCAGAAGGACTATCTCGGTTCGAGTCAAAGGTGATCAGATCAAGGCCTATATAGGAAAACGAAAAGTCTTCACGATCACGGACGGAGACCTGCCGGGTGCAACGTGGGCGGGAATTTTCAGGAACGGATTCCACGAAGACCGGTTCGATGATTTCTTGTTGCATTTGCCTGCAGGCGCACCAACTCCGACTCCTACTCCGATACCAACACCAATTGTGCAGGACGTGTTTACCGGCACGGACGGTGCTGTCATAGATGGGCGTAATCCTGATATTGCCCCAACAGCCTCGCTCTGGGATGAGTCGACAAGTCGGGGTGACTGGGAGATCGCTTCGAATTCAGCTGTAGAAACCGGCGCGTTCGACTATGGAATTTCGGATCGTCGCATCATCATCGATGCTGGAGTTGCCGACCACGAAGTTTCTGTGGATATAACCAGGAATGGACCACAGTGGACTACTCATTTCGCAAGAAATATGTTCCCTCGAATGGGTGTCGTGACGCGTTCTACTTCCAACGATTCTGAGTACGTAATGTGGTATTTCGATGGCGACAGTTCCATCGTCGCTAGAAGCCAGACCGCCGAGCTCGGTAGGATCAGCCTCTCCTGGACAGTCGGTGATAGCTTCAACCTGGCGATTCGTTCCGAAGGTGACAACTACCAGTTCAAAGTAGACGGGGTAACCCAGTTGACTAGAACCCACTCCACTGGATCCTCCAATTCTTACGTTGGTCTGTATGCGTCGGAAATCGAAACGGGTAACGAGAACGTATTCGATAATTTCCGTGTGATGCCTATACCTTAAGGATGCACATTGAGACTGACGTACCTGGTATGAAAGAATGAAACCCTGTCACCGAGTACATCAGCTCAATGCTTCATCGCGCTTCAATAATCATTGTTGGATCAACCTCGAACCCGAGTGTGTTTCTAGACGAACTAGCGAATGAACCAACGATCAAAGACTTCAATTCTCAACGTTCTGGATCGCAAGTTGAGTTGAAATTGCAGTGTTCCGAACCACTGACCTCCAGATTATTGTTAGAAATGGTTAGGGCCTCGGTCAAATACGATATAAAACTACAGGGCACTCAAGAATTCCCAGTTCCAAGGATCGTTATCTCGATTTCCAGGAAAGGGAAAGATGCCGGATTTATTCGCCGACTCAACCCCCGTTTGCTCTTATCTGGAAGCAGGGATCCAGAAACACCAAGTTCCAGAGAACCCAAAGTCAACTACCACCGAGGTGAAGTACTAAACGCCCCACGCGTTACAACGAACTTGAAACGACAACCAGCGTCACAATATTCGGGAGTAGATAACTCCTCGACAACGCGTTCCCAAAGGTCGATAAGTCAACCACAGGCCAATGCGGTAAAGCGGATCAGGATCATCGTGTTCGGTCTAGGGAGAAGTATTGATTCAGCCTTCGCCAATGGTGTGACGCTCAGTTCCGTTTTCATCCGTGCCTTCGTATGGGCATTCAACGGTATATCTATAGCTCTCGAACGCTTATTGGTTGCCCTGTTTGGCACAGATAACTCGCAGCAAAACAGCGACAAGTGATTTTGTGATGAGAATCAGCGGTTCGCTTGAGAATAGTCCAAATAAAAAAGAGCACAGGCTTTTGTCCTGTGCTCTTTATCAGCGAGTCCATCCTACCTACTTCAATGTGAAATCGTCGAAGAAATTCCCTGTAGATCCATTTCCAAACGCTCCCGCGAAGTCAAACAGACCATACTGCGTTGAGCTTGAAAGGACAGGCACGACAGTGTCAATTACAGGGATCGCAGCACCGTCTACGTACAACTGAACGGTGCCTTCTGCAACCTGTTTCACTTCCCATTCCATCTGGGTTCCAGGTGTCCACGCAAACGCTTCGTCAACGTAGAAGGTCAAGAATGATCCATTGTAGTGCGCCATCTTCAAACGCCCCTGGAAATCGTCGTACCAAACCATCAACCATGAGGTTTCACTTTCGTACCGGAGTACGAGACCCACAACTCCTTCATTGAAGGTGATGTTTGATGTTAGGTCTAGACTGCTCAAACCTGCATCAATGGTGAGACGTTTGTCACCGCCTCCCTGGAATCGATCAAGCTCTGTCAGTTGCCCGCCTGAGATTCCCCAGTTTCCGACCCTTTCAACCCATGGAGTTCCGTTTACGTTCACCACGGGCAGGTGCTCTGGCAGAGTCAGTGGGGATGAGTTGAAGTCATCAAATACTGCTACGTCGGTCACAGTGACGTTGATCGTTTCTGAATCTGTTTGCCCGTTCGCGGTAACCTGAACGGTTGCCGAGAACGACCCGGATGTACCAAACGGTGGGGTAAGTTCAAGAGTTCCGGATCCATCGCCAGTGCCCCCGTCTGCAACAGACATCCATGCTTCGCCTGACAACAGAGACACAACCATCGTGTCGCCTTCTGGGTCAGATGCGCTCAACGAGACGCTAGTCAACTGGCCTTCGAGGACGAGCTGATCGCCGATTGGGTCGAGAACTGGCGGGTCATCTACGGCAACAGGAGTGATGTTCAGCGTGAATGTTTCGTCGTCAACGAGACCATTCGCTGTTGCTCGAACGGTAACTGTGTACGGGCTGAGTGTTGCTGCGCCCGTCGGGATCGTGCCTGTCAGAGATCCGGTCACCACGTTTGATGCTGATGAGGTTTCCACCACGCTCAGCCAAACTGGTCCCGATTCAAGAGATAGCGAGATGATCTCGGTATCTATATCCGTGGCACTTAGTACCTCAGAAATCGAGTCGCCTTCAGTCAATGTCTGGTTGAAGAGGGTCTGGAGATCAGGTGGAAGGTCCTCCGGAATGTTCAGCGTGAAGCTGCCATCACCGGTCAAACCATTTGCTGTTGCCCGTACAGTAACGGTGTAGGAGCCGTTGTCACCGTGCAGTGGCGTGATGTCGAGCGTGCCCGTACCGTCGCCGGTGCCGTTATCCGTGATGTTCACGAACGGATGCGAGCTAACGAGGCTGAGCACGATCGAGTCGCCTTCAGCATCGGTAGCGCTAATTGGCAAGCTGAGCGTGTCGGTTTCGTCTACTGATTGGTCAGATATGGCGTTTACGACCGGTGCTGTGTCGGCCGGAGGCGAAACGTTGATTGTCACCGCTGCGTCAGTGATCAGACCGTTGGCGGTGGCTCTAAGAGTCGCCGAGTATGGCGAACCGCCACTCAGACCGGTCGAATCGGCAATCACCAGAGTGTTCCCCCCGGTCAGTGACAGCCAACCAGGTGCAGATTCCAAACTCAGCGCTACTGAGTGTCCGTTCGGATCGGATCCGGTGACAGGAACAGAAGCACCGTCAGGTTCGACAATTGAGATTGTGACTGGTGAAACAACAGGCGGAGCATCAGCTACGACTTCGACACTGAACGATTCTGTTTCACTGCGGACATTAGATGACGCACGCACCGTAACGAGGTATGTACCCGGAGAGGTTCCGTGATCTGGACTGATCGTTACAGTTGCGGTGTTGCCTGCACCGCCGTCCAAGATTGAGATGAATGTATGCGACGTGTCGAGTGAGAACGTTATGTCGTCCCCGTCAGAATCCGATCCCGACACACTCACAATCTCAGTGTCCGTTTGAAGAATCGTGCGATCACCAATCGCGTCGATCACAGGTGGGTTATCGATCAAGTAAGCGAAGCTGACACATACTGGATCACCGAGCGAGTCGAAGCCAATTACAACTTCGCCCGTAGGACAGCTGAAATTAATAAGGTTGGAGACACCGGGGTCACCCTGGGGGCCTTGAGGACCCTGTGCACCAGTAGCACCGGTTGCGCCCTGACAATCGAGAACATTCCAGAAGTTGTCGCTGTTAACGTCCTCCGCGAAGTCATTCACATGGTTCTGGTTGGTGTCCCAGCAGTTGTATCCATCGGTACCGTCTGCACCATCTGCTCCTGCTGCACCGTCCAGTCC
>CAYYMP010000028.1:12218-19832 GCA_964472915.1 uncultured Dehalococcoidales bacterium
TGCGCCATCGGCACCGGCAGGACCGACTTCACCGGGGAGTCCTTGCTCACCCTGGGGACCTTGAGGTCCTTCTGGACCGACTGGACCTGGAGGTCCCTGAGGGCCTTCTGGTCCAACAGGACCCACACCGCCGCTTGCATTCCACGACACCATCAGTTCTCTGTTTCGACATTCGGTATCGCCGTCGACGGCACGCATGATTCCGCTTCGGATATTTACACAGACGTAGACAACTTCGGTCAGGTTGTCCCTGCCTCGCCTACCCCGGTCATCGTCGTCATCACCATTGTTGTCGGCAGATGCAGACAGAACGGTCACGCTCGCGAGAATAGCGACGATGCCGACCATCGCAACAATGCGGTACCAGCTGGATATGTCAAACGCTCGCAACAACCAGGTCACTCCGAAATCACACGTTTCGAACGTAGATCATGGACTTGACCGAAGCGCGAATAAATATGGGTACCGTGTAGAAAAGTCAAGATTTGGTGAAGGCGGTGATACTTAAGTATCAGCCAAAGGGCTCATTTGAACTGCAGAACTCTAACAACGAGCTCTTAGCCCCCCCCCGGTTTTGATTCCTAAAAGGGCCGACAGCGCTCTTGAGTCCTATACGTCAACCGGGATAACTATCGTGAATTTGGCGCCGCCGTCTTTGGCGTGCTCATAGTATGCATCGCCGTTATGAGCATGAGCGACTGCCTTGACATAGGAAAGCCCTGGCCCGGCGCCCGGTTCGTCGGACATCCCGGTTTTTTCGCCACGGTCGAACGGATCGAAAATCGTCTCGGTATGATCAGCTTCGACGCCTACACCTTCGTCAATTACGGTAATTCTGGCCTCATGTTTGTCCACGTTGCCGGCCATGTAGATCGTTGTGTTGGAAGGGCTGTATTTCGCAGCGTTTTCGATCAGGTTGGACAACGCGACCATCAGCTGTCGACGATCCGCCTGGATAACCAGTCCCGCACTGCAGTCGACTTTCAAATCGTGACCGGTATCGACAAGTTTAGGGCTACTGTCGGTCACGAGTTCAGTAAGCATTTCGAGCAGATCAAAGCTTTCGATATTGACCTGAACCAACTCGCCGTCGCGGTCTGCGTGCGAAATAAGTGCATTTATCTTGCCTGAGAGCTCTTCCGCGTTTTTGCGGACAATCGAGAGGTAACGGAGTTGCTTGTCTTCTAGATTTCCAGATCTATTTCGAGCCAGGAGATCAGTAAATGCCAAGATTCCGGTTAGAGGAGTTCTTAGTTCATGCGACGCCGAGGTAAGGAGGCGTTGTTTAACCTGCGTTACATCGAGCATGCGCTGAACCTCATGCTCAGATCCCCTCAGTTTCTCGGTTTGTTTTCGTGAGACCTCTTCCGCCTCGACTGCCAACGAACGTGCGAGCAGTTCTGAAAGGCGGTTTGTTACCTGCTCGAAGAACTGGAGATCCTCCGGTGTGTAGGCATTCTCTACCTTAGATTTAACGTTGATAGTTCCCAGCAGTTGCCCGCGAACTCGTAGCCCGGCGAACATAGCGGAACGAAGGCCAGCTTTGTAATTGGCATGCAATCCAGGAGAAGTATCGGGATCGGCATTTGCCATTCCATCAGGCGGAAGTATGTAGCCGTGACTAATGACATCTATCCCGTTCGGTTCGAGTTGATCCAATTTAATGGCAGCTTGATCGTCCCAGACCGGTACCTTAAGTCCATACATGTACCGGTCTTGCAGCGCTGTGCCATCGTCCGTGATCACGGCTATTGCTGATCGATCGATAGGCAATTCTTTGGACATGTATTCGAAGAATTTGTCCTGCACCTGGTCGAAATTGTCGGCATCGAGAAACAGTTTTCCTATCAACAACAGGCACTGAGCTCGATTGTGTTCAATCTCGAGCTCTCTCAGCGCATCGAACCGCGCTATGGCTGGTCCGAGCAACATTGCGACTCTTTCAAGCAGCAATCGATCGTGGTCGTTGAAAGCCGCGGTTCGAACAGATTGAACGTACAGGGCACCAACTAACTCACCCTGTGACATCAGTGGTGTCGAAAGAAACGACTTCACACCTGCGAGCAGCGACCCCCTGATTCCAGGCATTCGCATCGCCCACTCAGCTGTATTCGTTTCCGCGACGGATATCCGGACCGACTGGCGCACTTTTTGAACCTCTTCAAAAAGTGAGCCTTCGATTTCGAACTTCGCCCCAGCACCGCGCCCAGGTGGAATATCACCTTCTCGAAGTCGAATGTCGAAGTTCACTCCATCGGGGTTTGGAGTGTTGACAATAATTCCGTCCCAGTCGATTAGTTCAGCGACCAGGGCTGCGACTGATGAGTAAACATCTGTAATGTCACCAGCTGAACTGGTAAGGGCTGCGATTTCTTGCAGCACGTTTAACTCACCGATAGAGAGTTTCTCTTCGGCAGGATCCAGATATGGAAGTTCGTCAAACTGTGCGGTCATGTCAAAAACGTCGATCCCCTAAATACGCCTCAAAATTGTTCGAGCAAGGCGTCATCTAGTCCCGGCATCAACCACTACGGGCGTTAGTGTATCGTCACCAACTACTGTCAGGCTTTGACAACGTTTATGACGCTGCCCTCTGATATGTCGCCGGCGACCACCGTATTCGACAAGGAAGACGAGAATCCATCGCTGGAAATCGTAATCACATCACCCGGTTGGAACTTCCAATCCCGACTGCTGAAGCTCAACTGGCTGGTGCCGAAAAAGTGGATATGTGCATCGCCAGGGACACGGTGTAGAGGGTATTTGAAATGATGGTCTTCGCAGTTCGCGAGCGTGTGCGACATGTACTGTTCACCTGAGTACAAGACACCGCTGTCGTAGATGACCTCGCCGTTACGCTCAACCTTGCACTCCAACTCTAGTTTGTCGAACGCGAAGTCTGTTATGAGCTCGGGACCGATCGCGCACGATCGCAGCTTGGAAGGTGCCAAATACAGGTAGTTGATCCGCTCAGTCTCGTGATCCGACCACTCGTTTCCTAGAGTGAATCCGATCCGGTGTGGCACGCCGTCTTTGCTTATGAAGTAGCACGCGCCGAGTTCTGGTTCCTCACCACCGTCGAGGGCGAACGCTGGAATTTCCAATGCCTCTCCGGGCCCGCGAACAATCGTGCCGTTACCTTTGTAGAACCACTCCGGCGAAGTGCCCCGCTGACCCGTCGCCGGCTTTCCGCCTTCGATTCCCATTTGGAACATTTTTGCTGAATCGGTAACCGGTTCCTCAGCGGGTTTTTCATCCCCTGAGTGCATCTGGTCACGGGATTCCATACTCCCGGTGTGAGTCAGTCCTGTGCCTGTAACGAACAGTCGGTGATCGTCCGGGTGATCGAACGGTACGATCAAATATGGGTCACTTCCACCTACCGTTGCCCCCAGAAGGCTTTCGTAGTTCAGCATCGGTGCCCCACTGCCCGCTGCACTGAGTGTTTCGTCGAAGGATTTTCCCGTTGACTGAGATGCTTGGAACACGTCGTATACAGACGTCAGTGCCGGGTCGTTTGCGGTGACATCCACTACGTCAGAGCCGTCGATGTATCCAACGTGCCGACCGGTGGAGGGAGCAATAAATTGAACTACGCGCATGGTTTTCTCTTGATGATTCGAATTTGAGTGCACAGATATTAGCGGTTCGAAATCATGCGTTCACGGGATTTCTTTCGATATCCTTTCGATTCCTCGACAAATCACATTGGTCTTTCCTTAAATTATGAGCACCCCTCGAACAGAAAACGCGTTCACAATCGACACTTCTTCGATCAAATTCGGAACCGGGATTACGAGAGAAGCCGGTTACGAAATGAAGCGGTTGGGCGTTGAGCGCGCAATGCTTGTTACGGATCCTCGGATGGCTACGTCTGAAGCAGTCGCAAACACAGCGGAATCGCTTCGAGACGCCAACGTCGATTTCGCAATCTATGATCAGGTCAGCGTAGAGCCGACTGATCATTCGTTCAAAGATGCCATCCAGTTCGCTAAAGACGGTAAATTTGACGGCTTTATCCCGGTCGGTGGCGGGTCAAGCATCGACACCGCCAAGGCAGCGAATCTGTATTCAACCTTTGACGCAGATTTCCTTGAGTTCGTGAACGCACCGATAGGTAAAGGCACGCCGGTTCCCGGAGAGCTTAGACCGCTCGTTGCTGTCCCAACCACTGCTGGTACTGGCAGTGAAACGACCGGTGTCGCGATATTCGACTTTGAGGAACTTGGTGCAAAGACCGGAATCGCCCACAGGTCACTAAGACCTGATGTTGGACTAGTTGATCCAGAAAACACGAAAACTCTTCCAAAAATGGTCGCAGCCTGCTCTGGTTTCGACGTGCTTTGTCATGGGATCGAATCGTTCACTGCCCTGCCCTTTTCGGAGCGTGAGGCTCCAGCTACCCCTGCGCACCGACCTGCTTACCAGGGGGCGAATCCCATTAGCGATGTCTGGGCACTTGCTGCGTTGGAAATGGTCGGATCAAGCATCATTCCCGCGGTACTCGAAAACGAAACTGAAGCCCGATCAAACATGTCGCTCGCAGCAACATTTGCCGGAGTTGGATTCGGAAATGCCGGTGTTCACTTGCCGCACGGAATGTCGTACCCCGTGTCTGGTTTGGTCAGAGAATTCGTTCCCGATGACTACCCGTCGGATAAGCCGATCGTTCCGCATGGAATGGCGGTGATATTGAACGCACCAGCTGTTTTCCGTTACACGGCATCGGCAAATCCGGAGAGGCATTTGCGAGCAGCTCGATTGCTTGGAGCCGACACAACAGGCGCGGGACCAGAAGACGCTGGAGATCTACTCGCTGACCGGCTCATCTTCATCTTGCGAGAGCTCGGGATGCCGAATGGGCTCAGTGGAGTTGGCTACACCGCAGCCGATGTGCCCGCGCTAGTCGAAGGCACATTGCCTCAGCACAGAGTGACCAAGCTCGCGCCTAAGCCAACAGGGGCAGATGAACTGACAGCCCTATTCAACGATTCACTGACTCTCTGGTAGTACCCGGGTTTAGCCGTTGGGTGGTGCTGGGGCGTCCGGGTCGTCGAGGAAGTAGTGAATTACATCCGGTGAAGTAACTGCGTACCTGATTGAGCTTTCATCGCCCACAGTCCTGATCGCATGCGAAGTTCCTGCTTCAACAAATACGATGTCGCCGCGCTTCGCTACGAAGGCATCTTCGTTGGCAACCTTGAACTCAACTTCACCTTTTGCGATGAACCACCACTCGTCCATGTCTGGATGCCAGTGAGGTCGATTGGAACTGCCCGGCAAGGTATGAATCATGTTCATCCGGTTGCGTTGATCGAGCAGAACTTCTTCCGCCCAGTTCGACTCCAAACCGTGACGCTCGATCATGTACGAAAGTTTGGTGTGGATCATATTGGGCGGCTCCCAATCTTCCGGGATTGAGATAGTTCGAGCCGGGACTACACCTTTCAAATCGTGGTTAGAGTCTTCCCGGCCAACCACCATTCGAATGCACTGATCGCCCTTCCACGGCTTAATGTCGTGACGATATCCGCATGGCGCTATGACGATGTCACCGAACGTGCCAACGAGCTGCTCGTATTCGCCAATGTCGTAGGCAACTTCGCCTCCGAGGATGATCCAGAACTCGTTGAAATCCGGGTGAAGATGAGGATCGGAAGGCGCACCACCAGGCGAGCTAATTGCTGCAGCACGGTTTCGTCCATCAAGGACAGTTTTGAACGACTTTGTCGCGTCCTTGTAGCTACCGGTTGCTTTTAGTCGATCCAACTCTTCAGGCGACTGAGCAATAGCTTCACAAAGTTCTGCGTAATCTATATGTCGGGCGTTTGTTTCTAGCATGTTCGGGTTGTGTCCACAGATTCTGGCTCGAATGTCCGGCGGGACTTTACACCCTTTTCCAAGATCGGTCATCTAAGGACGCAGTTCAAGTCTGATACCGCAAGCTGTTACTTCGGCTGTGGTACAAAACCGGACTAGTTTAGGCAAACACATGAATAATCAAAAACTCACCCCAGAGGTAATCTCAGATTGTTACCTCAAATCTCTTGATTCGACGATCAATTTTGTAAGCAATGTCCCCGATGGCGCATGGGGCAACGACACCCCTTGTGACGAGTGGGACGTGAAAGATGTTGTGAACCACATCGTTTACGAGAACGTGTGGATGGTCGCCCTGTTCAACGGACAAACCATCGAAGAAGTCGGTGACAAGTTCGAAGGTGATCTTGTCGGGAACGATCCCAAAGGTGTCTACCTGAAGACTGCCGCCGAAGTTAAGGCTGTGCTTACCGAGCCAGACGCAATGTCGCGAACCTGCCAGATTTCTTCCGGTCCTGTGTCCGGCGCTGAGTACGCTAGCCAGTTGTTCTTGGATACGCTGATTCATGGGTGGGACATTGCGGTCGGATCGAAGCAAAATGCAACACTTGATGCATACCTTGTCGAAAACTGCACACCGCTTGCAGAACGGATCGCTGGAAATGACGGATATCGGTCTGTCTTCAAAGATCCAACTTCAGGGCAAGGTAGCGATAATGCTCAAACCAACCTCCTAGCTCTGTTAGGGCGAGAGGGATAGTTCGGACAGTTCTCGAAAGCAAGGCACATGAGTGAATTCAAATTCATCCAACTTGCCGATCCCCAGTTCGGTTTGTTTGCAATGTCGAGCGGTAAGACCGACGAGGAAATCGCGGCCTTCGCTGAGCGAGGGATAAAGCTTCGCAAAGCTCCCAAAATGGAAGGCTTCGCGCCTGAGACCGAGCTGTTCACGCGGGCCATCGAACGCGCCAACGAAGCGCAACCGGAGTTCGTGGCAGTATGCGGTGACATGGTCAACGAACCGAACGTTGATGCCCAGCTCGAAGAAGCTGTTCGGATTGGCGGTTTGCTCGACGATTCGATCCCGCTCCACTGGGTTCCCGGAAATCACGATGTATCACTGGATCACAAAAACCCGGTTGAAGAGTACCTCGACAAATATCGAAAATATTTCGGTCCTGACTACTACTCATTTTCAGTACAGGACGTTCGATTCATAGTCATCAACTCTACGGTGCTATCCGCTCCAAAGGCATTGCCTGACGAAGCGAAGCAACAACTCGATTTCGTTGAGTCCGAAGCAACAATTGCCAGCAGCGTGGGCAATACGCGGGTTGTGCTTCTCAGCCACCATCCGCTGTTCATAAAATCTCCGAGCGAAGCCGACAACACGTGGTCGATCCAGAAAACCTATCGCCTGCCACTAATGGAGATCGCAAGGGATCACGGGATCATTGCCAACTTCGCAGGTCACATGCATCAGAACAACGTGGTGTCGGCTGATGGTGTCGAGGTGGTGACCTCCGGGCCAGTCGGATACCCGCTGGGAGACGATCCTTCGGGCATGAGATACGTGACTGTGCACTCGGACTCAATCACTCACGAATATCAGTCGTTGGAGTGAAAACGAACTTATCAATCGACACTTATTCCATACACAGATTCGCCATCGAAACCGAGGGATCGGTAGTTAGAATTACCGGCTCATTCCAGGGCATCAATATTTCCTGATCAGCTCGAATCAAGCTTCCTGCTTGGAAAAGGACGAAAAGTACAACGAATGGCAGCTCCAAC
>CAYYMP010000029.1:0-19629 GCA_964472915.1 uncultured Dehalococcoidales bacterium
TGCTGGATGCTGAGCACGGATCGATCACGCCTGACAACATCGGACCAATGATCCTTGCTGCTGAGGTTCGGGGTGTGACACCAATTGTTCGCCCTGAAAAGAACGATCCTTCCGTCATCAATAAGTACCTCGACCGGGGAGCCATGGGCGTTCAGGTGCCACACGTGAACTCAGCTGAGGAAGCTCAGGTGGTCGTTGATGCGTGTTTGTTCTACCCGGGCGGAAAACGTGGTTTGGGTGGCGGTCGCATGGCCGATTTCGGCTGGGGTGTTCCAACTTCCCAGTATGTCGAGGACGCGAACAACGAAATGCTGGTTTGCGTTCAGATCGAAGACGTCGAGGCGGTTGAAAACCTCGATGAGATTCTTGCAGTGCCGAACATTGATGTTTTCTTTATCGGTCCAACTGACCTCGCGCAGTCGATGGGTCACCCGGGCGACAACTCGCACCCTGACGTACAGAAGGTCGTGAATGAAACCTTCGATCGAATTCATGCGGCAGGTTTCGCCTCAGGCACACCAAGCGCAGCCGAGCAGGCAAAGAAAAATACTGAAGCTGGAATTCTGTACCACTACACCCACATTCCCACGTTCATGAGCAGCTATGGCGATCACTTCATGAAAACCGTAGGTCGTAAATCCTAGATTCCAATGAGCATGGATTACGCAGCGTGGGCGAGCTGGTACGACATTTTTTACGCGGCAGCCGATCCTGGTGACATCGATTTTTACCACGGGTTGTGCGAGGCCTCAGGCGGTCCAGTTCTTGAGATTGGCGTCGGGACCGGACGGATCGCGTTGCCCCTCGCTAAAAAAGGCCTGGATATTGTCGGTATCGATCTCAACAAACCGATGCTTGAAGTTGCTGAGCGAAAAGCCAGGGAAGTTGCGCCACTCGCCGGCAGCTTGAGGTTGATCGAAGCAGACATGCGGGATTTTCAGCTGGATCAGAAATTTCCGGTTGTAACCATTCCTGCCCGGACCTTGTTGCTTGCGACAACCGAAGCTGACCAGGAAACGACTCTGTGTAACGCCGCACGTCATTTGGAAAAGGACGGAACACTTGCGTTCAACCTTTTCTATCCGGATCCAGAAATGTTGGCTGATGATCCCGACGAAGAGTTTCTACTCGAAGTCGTCGAAAAGCCCGATGGTGGTCGCTATGTGCTGACAGCCAGAAATCATTTCGACACCGAGTCACAGATTAATAACGGCGTACAAATCGCTGAAGAATTGGACGAGAAAGGTGACGCGATCACCCGTGAAGAATTAGCTGTGGTTGTTCGTTACCTATACCCGGAACAAGTGATCGAACTATGCGATCGAGTGGGGTTGTCGGTAATCGAAATGTGGGGTGATTTCGAAGGAACTCCGATTTCAGAGGATTCCGACGAAATTGTGGTTATCGCCCGACACGCCGAAAGCGTCGAAGAAATTTCCGTCGACTAAAAACCGGCCGTCTTATCGCAAATATTCATAAGCGGTTCTCCATCTGCGAATTTCTTTAGATTGGCTTTGAACGTCTGACGGCGCATTTCGTAAAGCTCTGGCGTAAGTGCAGACGAATGAGGTGTCAGAATCACGTTCGGCAAGGTCCACAATCTCGAGTCTTCAGGAAGCGGCTCCACCGCTGTGGCGTCGAGCGCAGCACCCGCGATCTGGCCCGAGTCCAATGCATCACACAACGCTTCTTCATCAACGATTTCACCTCGGGAAATGACGATCACGTAGCTGCCTTTGGGCATCAGACTTAAACGTCGGGCATCGATGGTTCCGCGAGTCGTGTCCAGGACCGGAGCTGCAATCACAAGGAAATTTGAGATCTTGCATAGATCGTCAAGTCGATCCAAATCCCAGCATTCTTTGATCGACCCCGGCAGTTCACTCGGTGCTGGATCAATCGCATAGATCGTTGTCCCGAACGCGGCTGCACGTTCGGCAACTGCCCGTCCGATAGCCCCCAAACCGAAAATGCCGACAGTAGTGCCCGTA
Source organism: uncultured Dehalococcoidales bacterium (assembly GCA_964472915.1). Lineage (GTDB taxonomy): Bacteria > Chloroflexota > Dehalococcoidia > Lucifugimonadales > Lucifugimonadaceae > Lucifugimonas. Next base: position 1,992 of record CAYYMP010000029.1, read on the forward strand.
ATTTCGGTGATTCGAGAGTTGTACTTCTCGGTGTCCCAGTATTTATTGCGCCGATCTTCAAATGCTTCTTGAAAGCGGTGCGTCAACCCGACCATTGCACCGATAACGTGGTCGCCCATTGATGTCACATGTGTTCCGGGAGCGTTTGTGATCGGAACATCCGAGTCGACAATATTTTGATAGGCAACGATCTTGTCGATTCCCATCCCAGGGCAAGCGATCCATTGGAGTTTTTCAGCAGCGGCGAACGCTTCGCCGTTTGGCCACCCGAAAAAGGCGTCCGCATCTTTGATCACCCTGGGATGATCAGCGGCGTCATAGGCAACAACAAACTCAATGTCGGGAAACGAATCGATTAGTTCATTGGCAAATTGAGTTCCAACGTGATCGGTTCCAATCACAATTTTGAGTTTGCTCATATTTGTCTCCAGTCGTTTGTGCCAGTCGATTACGAAGGAAGGAAATACTCTCACATCCTGCATAATGCGGCTATGGACCAACCTGAAGAATTCTCACAAAACAGGTACAAGCCAGGCGACCACATTACGATTCGCAACGTTTTTCGTGGTCGCGTTCAAACCGTGTTTCCATCGATAGTTGTGGCGGATACGCCGGAACTCGTTGTCACTTGGTTGCCGTTAGACACTCCGATCTTGAACGGGGTTGATGATGCCTCTGCAAATGTGGACAGCGGAAAGGGGCATATTTCTGCCGCAAAGATTGCCTCCAAGACGTGGGAGATGGGTGCCAGGCGATGGCATACCGAAGGAACTTTGCGGATCAAACACCCGCGAGCGATGTGGTCACTGTGGGTGCTCTGGGAACCCGGCATGGGCAACATCAAATGTTGGTACATCAACATCGATGCTCCTTATATTCGATCTCACATCGGATTCGACACTTGTGACATGTTTCTCGACGTAGTCATCAAGCCCGACCGCGAAAGCTGGTGGCTCAAGGACGAAGATGAGTTTGAAGACGCAATTGCCGCCGGGATTTTCGATCAAGAGTCGGCAGCAGAAGTCCGTAAAGCTGCTAAAACGGGCCTCAAGACGATCTTGGGCAATCGCCCTCCGTTCGACACTGTATGGGCTGATTGGCGTCCCGATCCCAATTGGGTGATTCCACAAATTCCAACAGATTGGGATCGAGTCGATTAGCGGATAAGACACGCGCTCTTTGTTCCTGGTCATCAACAGATAAAATTGTGCGATGTCTCAATCTGACGGAATATTTCGCATCGATGCAGGTTTTCAGCCAACGGGTGACCAGCCAGCTGCAATCAGTTCACTCGCTGGTGGACTAACAGAAAACCTGAAACATCAAACTCTGCTTGGTGTAACTGGTTCAGGCAAAACCTTCACGATGGCAAAGATCGTCGAAGAAGTTCAGCGCCCTACCCTTGTAATCGCGCACAACAAGACTCTTGCGGCACAACTCTCGTCAGAGTTCCAGGATTTCTTCCCGAACAACTCCGTTCAGTATTTCGTCAGCTACTACGACTACTACCAACCGGAAGCCTACATCCCGCAGTCCGACACGTTTATCGAAAAAGAATCGGACGTAAACGAAGAGATCGACCGCCTACGCCACGCAGCAACACGGGCACTGCTGACGCGCAGGGATACGCTGATCGTTGCGAGTGTTTCGTGCATTTACGGTCTGGGGTCACCTGAAGAATACAAGTCAGTCGTGTTGACCTTGCGCAAGGGTGAAGAGCCGGGGCTTCGTCGAGTCGTTCGCAAACTCATCGACATGTACTACGAACGAAACGACATGGAGATGGTCCGGGGTCGATTCCGTTTACGTGGCGACACGCTCGAAATCATGCCTGCATATGAAGAGCTGGCCGTCAGGGTGCAATTCTTCGGGGATGAGGTGGAACGAATTACAGAGCTTGACCCACTCACCGGTGAGGTACTAGCCGACTTGGACCACATCGATATTTTTCCAGGCAAACATTTCGTGACGCCCGAAGACCAGATGAAAGAGGCCCTTGCGGATATTGAGGTCGAGTTGGGTGAACGTCTCGACATTCTCAGGTCTCAAGGCAAGCTGCTTGAGGCTCAGCGACTGGAACAACGCACCAACTTCGATCTTGAAATGCTGCGTGAAACCGGTTCCTGCCCAGGAGTCGAAAACTATTCACGTCCACTCGGTCGACGCCCAGCCGGTTCAGCTCCGTGGACGTTACTTGATTACTTCCCTGACGATTTTTTGATTTTTATCGACGAGTCACACATCACGCTCCCCCAAATTCGAGGGATGTACCGAGGTGACTACGCCAGGAAATCGACATTGGTCGATTACGGATTCAGGCTTCCGTCGGCGATAGACAACCGACCGCTTTCGTTCGAAGAATTCGAAGACAGGGTCAACCAGATTGTTTACGTATCAGCTACTCCCGGAAATTACGAAAAGGATCACGAGGAGCGACGCGCCGAGCAAATAATTCGACCAACTGGACTCGTGGACCCAGAGATCGTTCTCAAGTCGACAGAAGGTCAGATCGACGATCTGATCGCTCGAATCCAGGAAACCACAGCTAAACACGAGCGTGTGCTTGTGACCACGCTGACCAAGCGAATGGCAGAAGAGTTATCTGACTATCTGCGGGAGCTTGGAGTTCGAGTGCAATATCTTCACTCGGAGATCCAAACGCTTGAGCGGACAGAGATACTTCGCGACCTACGATTGGGCGTGTACGACGTGGTTGTCGGAATCAACTTGCTTCGAGAAGGATTGGACCTGCCAGAAGTTTCGCTCGTTGCAATATTGGATGCAGATAAGGAAGGTTATTTGCGATCGAGTACCTCGTTGATTCAGACAATTGGACGAGCAGCTCGACATGTCGACGGCAAGGTGGTCATGTACGCGGATCGAGTTACAGACTCGATGAAGTACGCGATCGACGAAACCAACCGAAGACGAGAGATTCAGAGCGCTCACAATGACGCTAACTCGATCGTACCGACTTCGATCGTGAAAGAGGTGAAAGACCTCACGTCCCAGATACGGCAGGTTGCAGAAACCAAAACTCCATATGTCACGCCGACCGCCCTACCAAAGAACGATCTTGTCCGCCTCGTGAAAGATCTCGAGAAGCAAATGAAACAGGCTGCACGGGACCTCGAGTTCGAAAAAGCGGCCATGTTGCGTGACCAGGTGCTAGATCTTCGGAAAGTGTTGGTCGATCAGGGCGATTCGGTCGATCCAGAACCCGACAAAACGGTCGACCTTGCACCCACCGTAGACGACGGTGTCCCTGAAGAGTTAATCGGCGCCGATTAACTCCTCGTAATTCCTGACCTCTCTGGTAGACTTAATGCCTCGTTATCTGTGATCGATTCGGATCACGTTTGAGTTCATAGCTCGGAGAAGTTGATGGCAGACACCGCGGTGCTCGATCAGGACACGATCATCGAGGCACTAAAAGACGTTTACGACCCGGAAATCCCGGTAAACGTTGTGGATCTTGGTCTTATTTACACCGTTGAAGTCGCAGACGGCGACGTCCATGTCGAGATGACCCTCACGGCGCCAGGCTGTGGAATGGGTCCGTACATCGCCCAGCAGGCCGAATGGCGAATTGCTGAAATCGACGATGTAGAAGATGTTCAAGTTGACGTGGTTTTCGACCCGCCCTGGACTCCGGACATGATCACCGACGATGGCAAACGCCTCCTAGGTATCGACTAAAACTCTCTCCTCTGTAATTAACCGAATACTCACCACCGCGTCAGATAACAGCGCTTACAGATATGTCAGAACCTCGAAAACTAACCCCACAAGAAGAAGCTCGACTCGCCCAGGTTCGAAAAAATTTCCAGGAGCGACGACGCCTCACCGAGGCCCTTGGTGGGATTGGCACAAGGATCGGCGTTTACTCGGGTAAGGGTGGAGTTGGTAAAACGACAGTCGCCACAAACCTCTCGGTAACTCTCGCAGCTCAGGACAAGGATGTCGCACTCTTTGACTGCGACATCGACTGCCCAAATGTGACTCGGGTACTTCGCATCAGTGAAGGTCCAACCCAAAACGGCGAAAAACTGGTTCCACCTTCTCGATTCGGTGTGAAAGTGATGTCGATGTCCTTTTTCCAGGACAATGAGGATGAGGCAATCGTCTGGCGTGGTCCGATGATTCACAACGCCATCAATCAGTTTCTCCACTCAACAGAATGGGGAGACCCTGACTACCTGGTAGTTGATCTTCCACCCGGAACTTCAGATGCACCGCTGACGGTTATGCAGACGCTTAACCTGGACGGATTCGTGATCGTCACTACCCCTCACGAGTTAGCGGTGCTCGACGCGAAACGTTCGATCAACATGATCAGGAAGATGAATCTCAAAGTCTTCGGGATCGTTGAGAACATGTCTGGAGGCGTTTTTGGGACAGGTGGAGGTCAAGCGCTGGCTGAGGAAATGAACATTTCGTTCCTGGGCGCAACTACGATGAGTGCCGATTACCTGAACTCAAAGGCACCAGCATCGCTTGAATCAGATGATGTTGCTGCCGAGTACAGGCAAATCGCCGAAAACGTGAAGACTCAGATCGCCGCTAAGACGCAGGGCTAGGCTGTTCTTCGCCGGTCGACGGTAAGTACACGTCGGCGGTGAAAATCGCACTACAGTCGGCGCACTCCCAGAGCATTTCGAGCTGCCAGGTAATTGCCGTCGATCCACAGTTCGCACAGTGAGTTGCATCGACCAGACGTTCGTCTTCTTCTGCGGTTTTAAGCTCGTCCCGGGACAATCGGTGCAACACTGGAATTGAGACAGTCACGGCAGCCAGCAGTATCGAAATCAGTCCAATAATCCTACCGACCCAATCGACATCACCTCTGGGTTCCGCCCAGAGCATCACAACGATTATCACCGCAAGTACGGTCACCAATGCGAACGCAGCTCGCATCACCAGCTTGAATCTGTCAGCAACTGCTGCAAGAACAATCAAACTCGAGTAAGCCGCTGCGAGCGCCAAGGTCAAAACGGACCCAACGGTCCGGGCGAAGTTGCCGCTAGAGAAATCTGTCCACACAAGGATGATCAACAGTGCGAAGCCGGTGATAATCAACACTATTCCGGCATTTGGGACGTTGCCAAGAAGACCACGTTCTCGGGCAGGAAGCATCGCCAATGATCCGACGCTGGCTGCAGAAATGCTCAGTGAAGTCATGAGCACTTTGCCCTGAGTTTCACCAAATTCACCAGCGAATAACGCAACGATTCCAAGGGCTGCGTTTACCGCGACCGACGCGAAAAATATGAAAAGTGCGATCTTCTTTGGAGAGTCGAGCACCTGCTACTCCTGTCCGTCTGCGTCAATCAAAATTGCGGCAATCGTGTCTTTGAGCTGTCGAGTTCGATCTATTGTCTCATTGCGCTCATGACCAATCGATGACTCCGCAATTTCCGTAAAGGTGTCGGCTGCCCCTTGATGAATTTTTGGGGTTGCCCCCGCGGATTCGAAGGTTTTTGCGATTTCATACATCTCTCCAATCCAACGGAACGCCCTAGTGGAAATCGTGTTCACCCCGTTCATCCCCTTCAGAGTTCCGGGTTGGCTATCTTCCAGTTCCGCAATTAGATCGTCGAAAAGATCTAACGACTGTGCCGTCATTAGCGTTGAGGAATACAACGCCGCAACCCCTTTTGTAAGAGCGGCGTAGACCATTTTCAGACCCGACGCCCTACCAATTGGACCATCCAAAACAGGAACTAATATTCCTTTTCCGTCGAGTTCAGCGAGAGCATGTGCATGAGGTCCCGATGCGTAGAACTTGGGTACCGCACCGTTTCGCGGCGTGCCTCCAATAATTCCCGCGTCGATGTACTTAATATCTGCTTTCGAAACAATCTCGCCAATTTGGATACCGGTGTCGGGAGAAACGGCATTGCAATCTGCGAAATAAACCGAGGTTTTGGTCCGACTCACGGATGCAGCGAGTTCTTCAGCGAATGAGACTGCTTCAGAAGGAACCATGATCGAAAGAATCAGGTCGCACTTCTTTACCAGGTCATCAAGTGAACCAGCGTCCTTGATTCCCTGCTGTTGGGCACGTTCTTTAGACGAATCGCTCCGACCTTCGAGCGCAGTCCATATATCAAACCCGTTCTCAGCCAGAACTCCACCAACACCGCTTCCCATATCACCAGGACTCATCACACCAATGCTGTTGATCGTCATAGCTGACCTCTTTATCTATTACTTCACTCGAACCGATTGCTATCAATTCGGTACCCATAAGGAATTCAGGTTAAAAGTGTAGGGTCCGGTGATTACCGGACCCTGACCTACTCGGCTCAATATTTTTGAATTAGCCTTTGACTGCTGCGGCAATGGCTTGCCCAACGAGTTCAGCTTCACCTTCGCCAAGTCCAAAGACGTGAAGTTCCAATCGAGTTTCTCCGTCTGGGACGCGAGTCCAGATTGATGGATCGCCGTTCTTCAGTTTGTCGACAAGATCTTCGTTAGTGAAGCCGACAACGTCTGGGTCAAGGCTAACGAATACACCGAAAGGTTGATGCCCCATGATGTTGGTGTTGAGCTCGGCGGTGACTCCCGGCAAACCCTTAAGTGGAGCAATGATTGCCTGAGACTGCGATTCTGCGGCCGACAGTCGCTCTTCATGGTTCAGAGTAAGCCATCGTTCGACAGCTGCCACAACTCCCATGATTTCTTGTCGGTCGATCTTGTGTGGTCGTCCAACTCCACGGATTCGACGAGTCTCATATCCAACAAAAGAGTGTCGTCCGATGGCATCGATAACTTCCTCTGTGCCCAGCGCGAATCCGGTGGAATGAGGTGCGCCCATGTATTTCGCAGCAATGCACTGGAAATCAGCACCCATTTTCACGTACTTGCCAAAGTTTTCGAGAGGGTAAATCTGCCCAGCAGCGTCGACAGACACAGGCTTGCCTGCATCGTGTGTAATCTCGATTACCTGCTCCAACGTGAGAACATTGGGGTCCACCGGTCGCTGTTCGTAGACTACATAGTGAACCGCAGCCGTTCGATCTGAAATGGCGTTCCGAAGATCATCCTCTGTCGTGCCGTTCTCATCGCCGATTTCGACGAGTTTTGCACCGGCAAGTTCGAGACACCGGTCGTACCAGTAGCGCTGCCTCTTCTGAATGAGAATTTCGTTCGGCATGCCCGTGGTGTCGGGTAGTTGCTGAATCTTGTCATCGTCCGTGCCTGCCATGAATGCAGCGGTCGCGAGAGTGAGAGCTGATCCTGCACCCGACGTAATGTAGGCGGCAGGAACACCAAGCATTTCAGCAAGGCGTCCACCGGCGACTTTCTCAAGTTCAATCAATGGGATGTAGGCCGAGTCGGCGGCATCCATTGCGTCTTTGACTTCGGGGACTGGGGTTGACCCTCCGAGCAATGTGACGCTTCCGGTTGCGTTGATTACCGGTTTCGCGCCCATTTCCTTGTAAATAGCGCCCCAGTCTTGCATGGTCAATTTACACCTCAATATCACTTCGAGCGAGAACGTCCGCTACTATGGTCAGGGTGCGCAATATAACTCGGTTGTCTCGTCTCTGCACCATTTTCAAGATGAGAAATACTCGTTTGTCACAATCTCATCTATTGCAAGGCTGTACCATTCACAGTTCACAGTTCGCAGTTCCACTGGTGTGACAACATTTCATGGCGTTCGAATCCACTCAAGTAACCATTCAGTCCGGCAAAGTCATTCCCGTTGCAGCCTGGGATGGCTCTCCTAATGCTGGACCATTGCTGGTGATTTCGGACAATCCGATCACCGACCGCTGGATAGCCGTTGCGGACGTGATCACTCCTGCTAGATGCCTTGTTCACGCGCAGGTTGGCACCAGCCTCGAATTGCTTCACCTGGTTTGGGAGTTTGGAGAACCTGTCGATCTGGTTTCTGAAGGATCAACTGCAACAACACTTTGCTCGGATTTGATCAAAAGTGCGGCAGGAGCGGTGTCGACATTCACGACCGTCGACGCTGTACCAGCTGGACTCGTTTCTTCAGGTGCCCATGCACTGCCGGTGATGATATTCAGAGGGCGGCAAAACAACCTGTTGACGCATGAGGACTGCGTCGTTGTTCATGAAGCACTCGGAAACTCGTTGCTCGTGGAACCGGAGTACTGTTCCCACGATGCTGTTCACACAAACCCGGAAGCCGTTGGTTCGGCGCTTAACATGTTTTTCGACAGACCATCTTCAAACGAAATGGATCCCTGGAACGACAATCCTGTCGACCCCAAGCAGCTTTAGCACCAGCTCGGTGACGACCGCGACCGGCCAGAGGGGTTCTTTTAGAGTCCGTCTATCCCAACCTCAAATCGTTGAAGTAGTCCGGTGTCTTTTACTGTCACGAAAATCGATTCCGACCCCGATGCGCCGAATGCTACGTTCGTAGGCTCTGCACCTGCGACCGGAATTCGCGATGTGACATCGCCTTCCTTTGAGACGACGGTGACGTCACCTTGTCCGACCACTGCCGAGTAAATTGAGCCGTCTGAGGCAACTGCGAACCCATCTCCTCCAACAAATCCTTCCCTCAGTGGTGGTTTCGCGTGATCCACAAGATCGGCGAATTGCCGTTTATTGCTCAAACTGCCATTTTCGCTCCAGTCGTATCGCCAGACCAGACCATCACCTGTTGTAGTTACAAACAGTGAGTTGTCGAGTCCGAACCCGATTCCATTAGCAAACTTCAGTCCACTGTCGAGAATCTTTATCGACATATCGGACGGATCGATTCGATATACGCGACCGTCGAAATCGTAGTTCGGTCGATCAGAGGGAGCGAGTTTCATGAAGTCCGGACGAAATACACCTGAGTCGGTCATGTAGATAGCCCCGTCGGGCCCCAGCACAAGATCGTTCGGGAAAAGGAAGTCCTGTCCATCAACTGATGTGAGCATGATTTCTACGTTGCCTTCTAAATCTACTTTCAGCAGAGCAGGAGGATTTACTGACTCTGCAACCCACAGAAATCCCGCAGGGTCAAGCAACATTCCATTCGGTCGACCGGTCTGTACCAGTAGCTTTTTTCCACTCCCGTCTGAAGCAATGAGGGAGACATGGCCAGTGTCTGGACTCATTTCGACAACGCCCCAACGACCATCAGGAAGAAGAACCGGTCCTTCTGGTTCACCCAGTCCTGAGAAAAAGATGCTGTCTGTCATGTTTTATGTCCGTTGATCAATGTTGCTTGTTGAAATTCAGTGATTCGACATCTTAGACAAACGTAGATGTACGCGGAGTCTCGTAGTAATCTAGATACGTTGGTCTGAGATTGAAAATGACTCTGGTCATACGGATTCAATCTGCGAAACCAACGTCTAGCACAGTGGGTGTGGCGGCAGTCGCGCAACTGCGTGGCTGGATCGGCATGCCGATCCGCTGTAATCAGCGCAAAACCTACCGCCGGACGCACAAGGTGAGAAAAATTGAAAGTTCTATTTCTAGAGGACGTACGTCCTACCGCACGAGCTGGTGACGTCAAGGAAGTCAAAAATGGCTTCGCTCGAAACTACCTGATTCCTCAGGGTCTCGCAGTTGTTGCCAGTGAGCACGAACTCCGACGCACCGCAGGACTCCGACAGCAGGCCGAAGAACGACGCGCTGCTGAGGCCAAAGAATGGCAGGATGTTTCCGACGCATTGAAGGACCAGAAGGTCAAGATCGAGGTTCGAACAGGACCTACCGGTCGACTTTACGGTTCAGTCACCAACACCATGATCGCTGCTGAGCTCGCAAACATGACCGAGCGCGATATCGACCGAAAAGGAATTCAAATTCCTGCCCCGATTCGCGTGGTTGGCGAGTACAAGATCCCGATCCGGTTCGTTGAAGGTGTTTCAACGACGCTGATCGTTGATGTCGTTGCTGATGATGCTTCGCTCGAGCTCAACCGACAGCTTGAAGAAGTTGAAGCACTCGTTGAGGCCGAATCTGACGTCCTGGACCCGACGTTCGAAGACGTTCTCGCAGCTGCCGAGGCGAAGATCGACGCTGAAGGTTCTGAGGAATCAGAAGATGAATCGGGTTCAGAAGAGTCTGAGGACTCTGGTGAGACCGAAGCTGACGCTGAGGAAAAGACAGAAGAGTAAAAACACTCCAAAAGTCCTAATGAAATCAGACACCCCGGGTTACAGATCCGGGGTGTTTTGTTTTAACTTTTATGGCGTTTCTCGGATCGAATTTCTCATGCTGAAAAAGCACACCAAAAAAAGCGATGGGAAATTAGAGAAATAACGGGTTTTCACATTTGGGAAACACCGATATAGTGCCTTCATCTTGCAAGCCGACAGACTCCCACCACACGATCTAAACGCCGAAGAATCTGTCCTCGGTTCAATCCTCATCGATGGCTCAACGATCACCCGAATTACCGGATTGATTTCGGCTGACGATTTTTATCGCGAAACCAATCGCATTTGCTTCGAAGCTTTTTACTCGCTCATGGAGCGCGATGAAGCCATAAACCAGGTCACAGTAACGCACGAACTCGAGAATCAGGGAGTGCTGGAAGAAGTCGGTGGAGCAGCGTACCTGTCACACCTGGTGACCGTCACACCAACGTCGATCCATATCGAACATTACGCAAATCTTGTTCACAAGACTGCGACGATGCGTCGGCTCATTTTGGCGGCAACTGAAATCGCTGACATTGGTTACGCAAATGATCCCGACGTGGACACTGCTCTTTCCGCCGCAGAAGACACTCTGTTTGGCATACGTCAGGGTTCGCAAAACCGCGATTTTGTAAGTCTCACCGAGTCTTACGAGCCGTTCCTTGAACAAGCATCCCCACTCGATCAGCTCGATGGAGAATTAGATCGAGCGCCGATTGTCACTGGTTACAGGCGATTGAATGAAATCCTCGTAGGAGGTTTGCAACGTTCAGACATGGTTGTTCTTGCAGCCCGTCCATCGGTTGGTAAATCGATGATGGGTTTGAACTTCAGTCTGCACGCCGCAAAGGCCGGATTCTCAGTTGGAATCTTCTCCCTGGAAATGGGGCGTGACCAGATAGCTTCCCGTCTTCTTGCCGCCCAGTCTAGGGTCAACATGCAGAAGATCCGAAGTCGAGTGCAGTCATCCGCTGAGCAAGACCAGGTGGTTGACTCCATCGGTCTACTTTCAGACTTGAGGATTTTCGTCGATGACACGCCATTCCAAACAGTTGCCGAAATGCGAGGAAAAGCACGTCGACTCCAAATGGTTCACGGTCTCGATTTCCTTGTAGTGGACTATATGCAGTTGATTAACGGGGGTAACTCCGGTGGTCGAGACGGAAACCGTGCTCAAGAGGTTTCAGAAATTTCTCGCCAAATGAAGGCAATGGCGCGTGACCTCAATATCCCGGTTCTGGCGATCTCGCAGCTGAGTCGTGCTGTAGAACACCGCACTAGCCATCGACCAATGCTTTCCGACCTGCGTGAATCCGGATCTATCGAGCAAGATGCTGACGTCGTAATGTTCATCCACCGCGAAGACAAGTTCGTCACGGAAGAAGAATGGAACCGATCGCATCAAGGTGAGCCGTACCCGCGTGACAGAGCTTCACTGATCATTGCGAAACACCGAAACGGTCCAACCGATGAAGTCGAAATGAGGGTGCGCGACTCAGTTGGTGTTTTTGAAGAGTTGAGCTTCCAGGCGCAACCGGCACCTAGATTCGCACCTGCCCCAGGGATGGCACGATGAACGACGGATTCCCGAGAGGGGTCCAGTTCACTCCAGTACCCGATCCGCTCCTGGCATCTTTACTCGAAAGCATCGACTCGCTCCCTGAATTGAAGGTGACGCTGCGTGCGATTCACTGGTTGCACAAGAAACGGCGAGTTCCGGCATCAATATCGATAAACGATCTGCTGTCTGATCGCACCGTCTCCGCAATGTTGGATGCTGATTCAGAGGAACTTGAAAAGGCAGTTTCAGACGCTTTGAGCTCTGCATCAGACCGCGGAGTTTTCATCCTTACAAACGAAAAAGATTCCGTGCGAATCTACTTGAATACCGAACCGGTCAGACGGGCGTTGGCCAATACGGATATAGAGGTCGTTAAATCGACGTACGGGGCAAATGAAACCTGGCCAAGTGTTGATGCCGCTCAGGGCAAGGACTCGATTTCAAAGTTATTTGAACAAAACATTGGCCCAATTACGCCATTTATTTCGGAGAACCTTCGTAATGCACTGGAGAGTCATCCAGCGGACGAGGTTCAGTTAGCAATTCGTAAAGCCGCTGAAGCCAACGCTAGGAGTTGGAATTACATTGCGGCTATCCTGCGCACATGGGCAGTAGAAGGTAGACCAGAGGAGCTGGACGATGGACCAGATGGAACCGCTGAGCGAGATCTTCAAGAGGATAGGTCAGACAGGTTCTACGAGGAGTACCTCGAGCGACAACGAGCTCGAGGTGCAAGATAGCCCCGAAATTCATTGCGACATTTGTGATGACAAACGTTGGTTTATCGTCGCGCCGTCTGAAGATGCACCACCTTCCGCTCGATCAGTAGTTGCTTGCGAATGCCAGGAGAGGGTCTGGGGAGTCAAAACCGCTGACCGGATTCGTGAGTATTCGGACCTAGGTCCCCTGGAGCGTCTCACGTTCGACACGATCGAACTTGGTACACGCGACGTGTTTTCTGAACCATCCAGTTTCCGCGAGGCATATCACGCTGCTCAAAGATTTGTTGCAGACAAACAAGGTTGGCTGGTGATTTGCGGACCGTCTGGAACCGGCAAGACTCACCTCGCAGCCGCGGTTGGAAATGAACTTGTCAATGACTCTCAACCAGTCAGGTTCGTTTCGGTTCCCGACCTTCTTGACCACCTGCGCTCGGCGTTCGACCCGGCTGTCGGTGTCCAATACGACGACGTGTTCTTACAAGCCATCGAAGCTCCAGTTCTTATTCTCGACGACCTTGGAATCCAGTCATCAACGGCCTGGGCTGACGAAAAACTCGATCAAATCCTGACTCATCGGTACAACCGGCGACTGCCTACTCTCGTGACCACATCACATCGCTTCGACGAATTGGACGAGCGATTAAGGACAAGGCTTGGCGATCCGTATTTCTCTACTGTGGTGCAAATCAAGCCCGGTTCTGGTGCTTCACAAATAAAAGACTCAGGGCTCGGCCGACGTCTCGCTGAAACGATGACGTTCGACTCTTATTTGATCAAGGGATCAGCGGGTGCAACCGTAGCCCAGCGTCGTTCGCTGTCGGAAGCATTCGATGCTGCCAAGGTGTTTGCAGAACACCCGTCGGGCTGGCTGTATCTTGCAGGACCAACTGGTGTTGGCAAGACTCACCTCGCAGCCGCAATCGTGAACGAAAGCGTCGAACAGGGCCGAGAAGTGCTGTTCAGGTTTGTTCCAGATCTGCTTGATGATCTAAGGCGTTCATACGGACCAAGCGGCGGACAATCTTTCGATCATTCGTTCAAACAAGTACGAGACGTGGACATTCTGGTTTTGGATGATCTTGGTGCAGAGGCATCAACAGCCTGGGCTGAAGAAAAGCTGTATCAACTCATCGTTCATCGACACGACATGATGTTGCCAACCGTGTTTACCAGTCGAACGACGCTCGAAACGATCGGTGAAGGGGACACGCGGATTACTTCCCGATACTCAGAAGCAATCGTTTCGAGGCTTTGCGATGCAAACGTTGTCGCTGAGCGGTATATGAGCGCCCCTGATTTCAGGCACAGAGGTGCGACGCCTCGTCCAAGTCGTAAGCGAACAACGCGTAAGTAATCGTGGATTTGCCTGACACTGGCGATTGCATTTTTTGCAAGATCGTCAACAATGACGCCCCTGCCAACTGGGTTTCGCGACCCTCTGAAGGATTGAATGTTTCCTGTTTTCACAACCGGTTGAAGTGGGAGCGGGTCATGCTTCTCATCGTGCCCAATGGGCACATGACTCAGTCCGAGTTCTGGTCATCTCTCGTGTTGAAAAACGCAGCGAGATTGGCTGTGGAAGTTGGTGATGAGTTCTGCTCGGATTTCGGATATCGAGTGATCTCGAATTTCGGCCTTGTTGCTCATCAAAGTCAAGTACACGCTCATCTTCATGTCGTGTCCGGGGTGTCCAGTCAAATTCAGAACGGAACCGGTGCAAGTGTCCTCTCTGAAGTTGGGCAGACGGTGGTTACTCAGTACGAGGTTCCTGACTCGCCAACGAGTATTGGTGTGGCTGTCAAAGACATCCGTTCCCAGAGAGATTTGTACGAAAGCGGCGAGATATTGAACGCTGCCACTGCTGCGACGGATTGGGGACGCGAACATTCCTCGCAAGGATTTAGACTTCTATCGAGTTTTGATCCAGCAAACGACCAAGAATCAAAGCCAGGTATGAACGAAAGCGGCCTGTTTCTACTTGGGGGCGGACAACTCGGACTTTACGTCTAGGCGAAGCGAGCAGCTGCCATCGTTGCGACTGCTACCGTCACTATTACAGCGTTCAGGTAACTCAGCAGTGACAAATTTCGACGGTAGCGGTCGAGATCATCGCTTGAGACATTGCCAGCGTCCAAGCCACGCCTCAGCTTCGCCGAAAAAGCACCAGCTCCACCGCTGATGAAGAACGCAGCCAGCGAAAGAATAAGACCGGCGAGGATCATATTGCCCCATGCGCTCGAACCCAACTGAGACATGTTTCTCCCTGGGGTCAGGGAGATTAAAGCAAACCCGGAAAGCATGGTCACAACCGCCGCACCTGTGATCCAAGCGGAATTGAGTTTGCTAGTGTGATTCAGCAGTTGACCTTCAAGTTGAGGGCCTATTGAACGAACTCGGGGTTCGAGGATCAGTGCGAGGTAAATCGCGGCCCCGACCCAAAAAGCACCTGAAAGTACGTGGATGATCCTGGTTATTACTAAAGGAATATCCACGCGCTAATTCTCCAGAGTACTTATCTACTAAACGTGCTGTGCGAGCGCCATTGTGATTACAGCGATGGTAACGAGCACTGACGCGATCTTTGTCAGCAACATTGCTCGCGCCTGCAACCGAGCAATCTCAGCGCCTTGCTCGGTAGTTGGCGGGCCTTGCAGACTCGCACCAAGATCCATCATCTTCTTGCTGGTGAAACCACCGGTTGTGCCTACGGCATAACCAAGAACTGCCAATAGAGCTCCAACCCAAATCATGGTTCCCCAGTTGGTCGACCACAGGAAGTCAAACAAAGGATCTCGAACCCTAAATGCCATGATCACACCAAAGATAATCGTGAGCGACGCCGATGAGTGCAACAAAATCACCATGGGTTTGACCATATTGCTCATAAGTGCTCCGGCATGAGGTGGCCCTGTCACTTTCAATGCCGGTTGCAGAACCCAGGCGAGGAATATTGCGCTTCCAACCCACACGACACCCGGAACGATGTGCAAAAGTCGAAGAATTGCGATTTCAGCGTCCATCTAATAACCAACCCTAATATTTCTGAACTTTCGTCGACGCCGGAAGCTTACCATCTTGGCTTGGCGTAATTCGGGAAGTTGTAGCCCGTCCATGAACCATCCCGAGGTTTTGCATCTGGGTCCAGAGAAAGAATCATGTGCTTACGGTTGTCAGGCGGACCTTGCAGGGCTTGCTCCGCTCGTTCGGCCAGCTTATCTTCATCGATTTCGACGCCAAGTCCGGGAGCATCTGGTATTTCCATAAAGCCATCTTTGAATTGGAGTTTGTCACCCTTGATGATGTCACCATCGGTGTCTGTCCATGGGTAGTGACTGTCGGCCTGGTAGTTCAACTCTGGCGTAGCAGCGCACGCGTGCAGCATCGCAGCTTGTGAAATGCCGAGTGCATTGTTTGAGTGTCCGGACAATCCCCAACCCATCACGCGACAGAGAACACCGGTTTCCTTGTAGGCAAGTATTCCGCCCCAGTGATGGTGATCGCCGAGTATGACGTCGATTCCTTCAAGTTGAGCATTTGGCTTTACGTGTGAGAAGGCAGAAACACACATATTCGAAGCTGTAGGAATATCCGTGTGTTTCTTGAGTTCAGCGTGATCAGCAATCGAGTCTGTTGGGTCTTCGAGATACTGCGGTTCGTACTGTTCGATTTCTTTGGCAACCCGGATCGATGTATCAATTGACCAAACAGCATTCGGGTCGATGCGAATCTCGTAGCCATCCTGTTTCGGGAATCGCTTGCGAAGAAGTCGGAAGGTTTCGATATCGACATCAGGGTGGAAGAATCCACCTTTTATCTTGAGAGCCTTGAATCCGTATCGTTCGACGAACTGTTCCGCCTGATTGAGGAATCCTTCAGGATCGAGTGCCTCCTGTGTTGCGATCTCGCCCTGACCATTCTCGTCAGCGAACTTATAGAACAAGTAGGCAGCCCATTCGACTTTGTCTCTTGCCCGACCGCCAATGTAGTCGCAGAGAGGCAAGCCAGCTTGTTTAGCTGCGGCATCGAGCAGAGCAGTTTCCACCGCAGCCCACGCCCTTGAGGTCCCTTTCCAGTTGAGCCGTGCAATTGTCATTTGGCGAGGATCGTGTCCTTCGATCCATGATCGGTTGGATTCGACTTCTGAGGTCACATCGCTGGAGGTTTCACCTGCACCTGTGTACCCGTCATCCGTTTCGATTTGAACGATCGTGCGAATACGGTACGACTCGTGAACTCCCGTGCTGTTGAGCAACGGCTGATCGTGCATTGCTACTGGTGTGGCTTTCAGCTTGGTGATCTTCATTCGTGCAAACCCTCAGGGTACTCATTAGGCCGTTCATTCAGCTTCGCTGGGAATTCTGGCACCTCGGCGAACATTGTCAACGGGAATATGAGTCGTTTGAACCGTTGACACCGTAGAAGCCACAGCGCAACATCGCCCGAAATACCCGAACTTACTTCACTGGAAATTATCAACGCATGAAAATCACAAACGTCGCAGTGTTCCCGCTCGTTAGTCAGCGCCCCGAGCTACGGGTCGGCAAACCGATCCATCCAAGTTGGTGGGGCTACGACCAAACGCTAATTCGAATCGATACTGAAGGCGGAATTTCGGGATGGGGCTGCACCGGCGTTCGGTGGGAGATGGCAGAGGCAGTCAAAAAAGTTCTTTGGCCACATTTGATCGAGCAAGATGCTTTGCAGCCGGAATCGGTCACTGAACGCTTGCACCAGTGGACGTTCTGGTACGGACGTGGCGGCGCGATCACAAGTTATATCGGGGCTGTAAACCATGCGCTTTGGGACATCCTCGGTAAGCACACCGGCCTTTCTGTTTCTCGATTGTTCGGTGGACGATATGTCGAGAAGGTCAAACCTTACGCATCAATGCTTTTCTCCTGGCCTGTCGACGAGATGGTATTGAGTCTTGAGTCCGGCCTTGAGAAAAATTTCAGAGCATTCAAGTTGGGTTGGGGAACGTTTGGACGCGAACGGAACCTGAATCACGATGAAGAGTTAGTTCGGACAGCAAGGCAAACCATTGGCGAAGATTCCGAACTGATGGTCGATCCCGGTGGCAGTGATGTTTTCTGGCACGGCGATCTGAAATGGGCGACGGAAGCAGCCCGGATGCTCAAGGACTACGACGTGACCTGGTTCGAAGAGCCTCTCCGCGCTGACGATGTTGACGGTTACAAACGATTGACGGAGGTCTCACCGGTTCG
>CAYYMP010000030.1:0-5753 GCA_964472915.1 uncultured Dehalococcoidales bacterium
CGGTCAAAGAGCACATGAAAGAACGCGAGCAAGGCAAGATCGTGATCATTGCTTCCCACGGTGGACGAAAACCTCGCGGGGTTGGTGACAAGGGGCGAGGTAACGCACAGCAGCCTTATCTCGTATCCAAAGCCGCCGCTATTCAGTTCACTCACTTGCTGGCAATGGAGCTCGGCTCTTACAACATCAATGTGAACGCTGTTTGTCCGGGGCGACTGTGGACATTTATGTGGGAGTCAATTGCGATCAATCACAAGGAAATGAATCCTGATTTCGCTGAAATGACTCCGTATGAAATATTCCTCGACCAGGTGAAGGCTGTGATGCCGCTTGGTCGACCACAAACTCCTGAAGATATCGGAAAAGCAGTGGCGTTCCTGGCTTCCGAAGAAGCATCAGAAATTACTGGTCAGGCGCTTAACGTAAACGGAGGAGCGGCATTCGACTAGATTGAACGCTTCAGTGGGGTAGGGAGGACTGAAATGGCAAAGTTGACAGTGGGTGGAACAGCGATTGTTTCGGGGCATGCGCCGGATGAGACATGGCGGTTCATGGTTGATCCAGCAACTCTTCATTTGTGGGTGGCAGATGTGAACAAGCCGGGCGAGTGGCTAGGAGACGGTAATGCCGAAGCGGTTGGTTCTGAGTACAGAATTGACTACGAATACGGTCGTAAAACCAACGAAATAGTTTTCGCGTTGATAGCGACAGATCCGGGCAAAACCATTGCAGTTGATACCGTACGAGGACCGTTTCCCGTGAAGTTCTGGTACTCGCTGAATGGAGTTAGTGACGGTCAGTCGACGAGCGTGGACTGGACCATGGAAGCCCGATCTGACAGTTTCCTTTCGGCTCTCGGTTTTTACCTGACGGGCTGGATAGCTAAGCCGATGATGAGAAAGAGAATGAACAAGGAGTTCGTCGAGCTGCAAGCAGCTCTTGACGCGCGGTAACGAGGGAATTTGATGAACGATAGAGAGTTGATGTTTTTGCCTGCGCACGAGCAGAGGCGAATGGTTGTCGACAAGGAAATATCGTCCGTGGAACTCACACAGGCGTCCCTTCGTCGCATTGCAGAACTTGAATCACAACTCAACGCGTTCATAACTCTTGATGAAGAAGGCGCGCTTAAAGCCGCGACGGAAGCTGACTCGGCACTGGCAGAGGGATCAGAGCCAGGAGAATTCCACGGCGTGCCGATTGCAGTCAAAGACCTCGAAGTAACAAAGGGACTGCGAACTACGCTTGGCAGCGCGCACTTCAAGGATTGGATTCCAGACTACGACTCTGTGGTCGTTGAGCGCCTCAGAAGCACAGGTGCCGTAATTCTTGGAAAAACGAACACCCCTGAGTTCGGGAACCGAGAAGAAACATTCACCGATATTGCTCCGACCTGTAACAATCCCTGGGATGTTAGTCGGATGCCAGGGGGATCAAGTGGTGGGACTGCAGCCGCTATCGCTTCGGGAATGTGTTCGATTGGAACTGGCTCAGACGGTGGCGGTTCGATTCGGCTTCCCGCATCTTTCTGCGGAATATTTGGCCACAAACCCACGCACGGGCGAATCCCCAGGTTCGGCGGCCAGGCCAAGCCGGCTTACAACTCAGCGGGAACCAGTGGCGCAATGTCCCTAGATGTTCGTGACTCAGCGATCCTGAATCAGGCATTGTCGGGCTTTGACAGACGTGATCCCGGATCTGTGAAATCACCTGTACCTGATCATCTGACTGAGCTTGAGTCCGGTGTTCAGGGAATGCGGATCGGCACGACTATGACACTCGGAATATCCGATGTGAACGAAGACGTTGCTGTTGCGATCGAAGACGGTTGGCGCGCTTTCGAAGAGCTCGGAGCCGATGTCGAATCGCTGGATTTGAAATTTGAACCAATCCCACGCGAGGCATGGTGGACACTTTGGACCGCCGGGCAGGTCGCGATGTACGGACATCTCGAAGATGAGAACCCGGAGAACTTAATGCCGTACACACGGGAAATGATCGCGCACGGTCGTACTTTGACCGGTGCAGATGTGGCTGCGGCGCTTAGGAACGTTCAACTCCTGCAGCTGCAACTGCACGAATTGTTTGAAGATTACGACCTAATTCTTGCTCCAACCAACGCTGCGGTCGCTTGGCCGCATCTAGATCCGCCGACTCAGATCGGATCGAAGTCCAACGATGATGAAATGGCCGGCATAAATTACGGCGCCATCCCATTCACGATGATCTTCAATTCCTCGTTCAACCCGGCATCTTCAGTCCCAGTTGGTTTTGGGGAAGGCGGGATGCCAGTTGGCATGCAGATCATCGGTGGTTTTGACCAAGATCCAACGGTTCTCAGAGCAAGTCGGGCATTTGAGCAAGCGCGCCCGTGGCGGGACAACCGGCCACCCGTTTCTTAGCTGCGACTAGACCTTCGAACCTTGCTTTGACCAGATGTCGAGCATGTCTTTCATGTTCGGTGACATCTTTCTCAGCATTGAAACAATCGGGAGTCCGTATGGGCAACGGGATTCACACTGCATGCATGAATCGCAGGCGGCGTGATCGTCGATCTTCCTGATCGTCGCTTCACGTTTATCCCATTCGTTTTCAACCCTCGAAATCTCCCATGGAAACTCTGCGAATTTCGCTGGTCCCATAGATCGGTAATGGTTGTACATCACGTCAGTGCCGAGTGTGCCAGGAATCTCGATATCGGACGGACAGGGGAGACACTCCATACAAATCCGACACCGATCAGTCGCGAGATCGAGCGCCCACTGGGCAACTTCGGCTTCTTCCTGCGGAGTCAGTGTGTAGTCATCTAGTGCACCAATGATGGCGTTCTGTTCCATTTCCGCAGCGGTTGTTGCACCGGGTACGGCGACAGCAATTGGCTGATTCATCAGCCATTTCAAGGCAAGCGGGGCTGGTAATAGACCTGTGGCAACAGGCTTCATGATCGTGATTCCAATGTTCTTCTCGATCGCCAGCGGAATCAGTTCGGCCATTGGCTCGCGTTCCACGATATTCAGCGGTACGAGGAACGTGTCGAAGTCGAATCGCTTCAGTGCGGCCACGAGGACCGAAGGAAATGTGTGGCCGGTGACACCGATGTGCCGGATTTTTCCAGCTTCACGCGCTTCGACCAAGGCTTCGAGTGGACCGCCCAATCGGACGTCGACGTCATCGAGATCGGACAGAGCGTGCAGGTGGTAGTTGTCGATGTAGTCGGTTTGGAGACGTTCTAGCGACTCGTCGATGTGTTGCGCTGCTTCTTCCTTGGTTTTACCGGTGGTCTTGGAAGAAACGATTACTTTTTCGCGCTCACCTTTTAGGGCTTTTCCGAGTTTGATCTCGCTGTCCCAATAACCGCGAGCCGTGTCGAAGTAGTTGACGCCCATATCTAGTGCCTTGAACACAACCTCGCGTGCATGGTCGTACTCAGACGATCCCAGTTGGGCTGCGCCGAGTCCTATTGGTGCAACGTTGAGTCCGGTTGATCCGAGGGGACGCATTTTCATTTCGATGTCTCCGTTGGTACTACTTCGTGAGACACATCATATGGGTTTGTGGTTGCTCGATGATAGTGCACAACGTAAGGATTGCCGTGATCGGTTCCCAATGAACTTGACCTGACTAATAGTCCCCAAATCGACCTAATTGCGCGAATTCACTTAGATGAAATCCCCAAGCACATTTACCTGCGATGTTCTCCTATGACTTATAGACATTGCACCATCGTCGTTATTCTTCTTTCCTGATTAAGTAAATGTTGTCGACCGTGTCGGGGGGATGGATATCGGCACGGGATTTGTTCCCTAGGAGGGGTAATCATGAAATCCAAACTTGAAGGATTTCTGGGTAATTTGAGTTTGAGAGTGAAGCTCAGCACTCTGTTGTTGATACCTGCTCTTGTCGCGGTATTTTTCGCTTACACTCAAATTTCCGAGAACCAGAAAGTCGCAGGCGACCTTGCAAAGATGGAAGGTCTTTCTGGTCTGGCAGTACGACTTTCAGCACTGGTTCACGAAACCCAGAAAGAGCGTGGCGCAACTGGACTCTACATGGGGTCAGGCGGCACAGAGCACGGCTCGACGCTGAACGACCAGCGTGGAAACACCGATGGACAGGTCGTTCAATTGAACGACTTCCTCCGCACATTTGATGATGGTGCTTTCGGTAGTAACTTCGAATCGAACCTTGCAAGCCTTGTCAGCGATCTTTCGAAATTTGATTCACACCGAACTTCAGTCACAAACCTGGAGTTTGGCGTCGGTGACGGTCTTGGTTTCTACACCCGGTTTAACGGCAAGCTCCTGAGCTTGGTTGCAAACATCGGTGAGTTCGCACCAAACCCAGAATCAGCTCGGCTTGCAGCTGCATACGTAAACTTCCTTCAGGGTAAGGAACGTGCGGGTATTGAACGAGCTGTTATGTCATCTGCGTTCGCACGTGGTCACTTCAACGACGGCGAGTTCGCAAAATTCAACTCACTCGTGACTGCTCAGGACACATACCTGAACGTGTTCACAACATTCGCTTCCGACGATGTCATGGCTTTCTACGAAGAGACCATGGATGATGATTCGGTCGCCCAGGTTGGTGAGTTCCGAGATATTGCTGTTGCTAACGCAACCGCCGACAACTTAGGTGGAGTGGTTGCTACTGACTGGTTCGCAGCGGCAACAGCACGAATCAACCTTTTGAAGGCAATTGACGACCACCTGGCAGTCAATCTTGCCGATCGCGTTGGTGAGATGAAGAGCAGCGCACAGACAGCACTGATCTCTACTCTGATAATCGGAGCAGCTTCACTTTCCGTAGCGGTATTCGCAGCCTTCTTGATCGCAAACAGCGTCTCGTCGGGCATCAAGAAAGTTGCTGACGGAATGTCACGTATTGCAGTTGGTGAACTCGACGCGCAGGTCCAGGTTGCTGGTAAAGACGAAATCGCCCGAATGGCTGTTTCGTACAACGACATGCGTGATTACATTTCCGGTGTTGCCGATTCTGTTACCAGCGTTGGTGATGGTGACCTGACTGTCGATATCACTCCGAAGTCAGAGCGTGATGCTCTCGGTGTTGCCACCAAGCGGATGGTCCAGAGTCTTGTTGGACTTGTTGGAAATGTTCGAGAAACGGCAACTGCAGTTTCTGGCTCGAGCCAGCAGCTCAACAGCGCAGCCGAACAGGCAGGTGCTGCTACCCAGGGCGTTGCTGACACTGCTCAGCAGGTTGCAAAGGGTGCTGAGGATCAGTCTGCTTCCGTAACCGAATCGATCGAATACGTCGCGAAGATGAATAGTTCAGTTGAAGCAATCCGTACTGGTTCCGAGCAGCAGTCAATTGCGATCAGCGAAGCAGAAGCTATCGTTTCAGAAGTTGCAGAAGCTGCTAAGGGTGTTACAGAAAACGCCGAAAACGCTTCAGACGGTGCAAACCGGGCAAATGACGCAGCCGGCAACGGTGTTGAGGCTGTCCAGAAGACGATCGAAGGTATGGAGCGCATTGCCGAGGCAGTTGGTTCTGTCAGCACTCGTGTTTCCGACCTTGGTGAGAAATCCGCTGAGATTGGCAAGATCGTTTCAGTAATTGACGACATTGCCGCCCAGACGAACCTTCTCGCTTTGAACGCAGCTATTGAGGCTGCACGAGCAGGTGAGCAAGGTCGTGGATTCGCAGTTGTTGCTGAAGAAGTTCGACAGCTCGCAGAGCGAGTCACGAGCGCTACCTCCGAGATCGCAGGATTGATCGAAGGCGTTCAGCAG
>CAYYMP010000030.1:5853-19604 GCA_964472915.1 uncultured Dehalococcoidales bacterium
TTCAGCAGATCATCGAGGCTGTGGAAGGCGTTTCTGCCCAGGTCGTTCAGATCTCTGGTGCAGCTTCGCAGGTATCGGGTGCAACCGAGCGAATGGTGGACACTATTGGCAGTGTTTCCAGCGTGGCTGCAAAGAACCTGGAATCTACCCAGGACCTGACTACGAACTCGTCTGAAGTTCGAACAAAGATGGACAATATCGCAGCCGCAGTTGAAGAATCATCTGCAGCTGCTGAAGAGGCGTCCGCCGGTGCAGAAGAAATGTCGGCACAGGCAGAGGAAGTTGTTGCATCAGCAGCAACACTTGCCGAGATGGGTTCCAGCCTTCTCGACGCAGTTGCGGTTTTCAAGATCGCTGAGAATGCACTCAACTCTTCGGAGACTGAGGTGCAGTACGACGAGGAACCTGAGCAGCTTGCTGCTTAGTTCGTGAACGATCAACTAAAAAGGGCAGAGCAATTCAGCTCCGCCCTTTTTAGTTAACTTCAGATTCGCAAACTACTACCAGTCGGCTACTGATCCGTCGTTTTCGTAGTAGTACTCGCCACCAAGTTCCTTGTGGTATCCGTAAGCCTCTCCCGAGTAATCCTTGGTAGCTTCGACCTCATCGATCTCAACACCCAGTCCAGGGGTATCCCACAGCTCAATGTGACCGTCAACGACTTCCCAATCTTTCTTGAGAAGGCCATTACCGAGACCGGCATCGACCTGCTCCTGGATAAGGAAGTTCGGTACGACAGCATCAACCAACATACATGCAGCCAGCGCTAGAGGACCGATCGCACAGTGCGGCATGATGTGCTGGTAGTACACCTCAGCGTAATTCGCTATTCGCTTCAACTCAGATGGGCCACCGCAGTGAGCAACGTCAGGCTGCAAGAGCGAAACTGCCTGCTTCTCGATTACCTCGCGGAACTCCCAGCGGGATAGAAGTCGCTCACCTGTTGCCAGCGGGAACGGGACTTGCTCCTGGATTCGCTTCAAAGCGTCAGGGTTTTCCTGGGGGATTGGCTCCTCCACGAACATTGGCCGCATGCCTTTGATTTCGTTACAAACTTCAACGGCAAGACCGGGAGTCATTTTTCCGTGGAAGTCGAAACAAAGTTCAACGTCGTCACCTACCCACTCACGCATCATGTAGGCAGCTTTGACGAATTCGTCGATTCGTGACGGCGGTTCGTGGGCGCGCCATGTGCCAGCAGGTCCAGCTTTGTAGCCGGTGTAGCCCGATTTTTGGAGCTTGGTGAGTCGCTCACGAGAAGCTTCGAGCCCTTCGTCAGATAGATCACGGATTCCCCAGTGGGCATAAACACGAATCCGATCTCGGACGTTTCCGCCCATGAGCATGTAGCTCGGTACACCGTGGTGTTTTCCGGCAATGTCCCACAAAGCGGCATTTATGCCAGCGATAGCGGACATGTTGTGTGCACCGCCCCTGAAAAAGGATGAACGGTACATTTGCTGCCAGTGGTGTTCGATCCGAAGTGGATCTTTTCCAATCAGGTACTCAGCGAACTCATCGATGGCGGCAGGAACTGATTGCGGCTTGCCTTCAAGTGTGCTCTCAGCCCACCCTTCGATTCCTGTGTCGGTTGTGATTCGGATCAGCCTCGTACGATTTCGCGGTGCGAACTGATCGACTCGGGTAATTTTCATTCGTGAACCTTGCTCGTTCAATAACTGCGTATGCTTGGCGTTCGAACCGCCAGAAGAGGCGTGTAAGAACGGCGTTGGACATCCTATCCCGAGAATCCGAGGGAATGTTGAGATACCCGTGATCGATAAATACGAAATTGATGCTCGTTCGGTAAACCGTCTTAGTGAAATACTGCTTGCAGACGATTGGTTTGTGTCGGTGCTCGAAGCGGAAAGAAGCGTGCTTGGTGACTCTGCTTACGTCACAGCAGGCGCAATCCGGGATGTGGTTTGGGATCAATTGTCTGGATTCGCGGATCACGATTCTGTCGATGATGTCGACATCGTTTATTTCGATCCTTTTGACGTCTCGCAAGAACGAGATAAACGGTACGAACTCGAACTGGCGTCGGTACTCCCGAACGAAAAATGGGAAGTGACAAATCAGGCCGGAGTTCACAATTGGTATCACTTGCGATTTGGTGAACGAATTCCGCCGTACACGTCGCTCGAACACGCCATTTCGACGTACCCTGAGTTCGCAGTCTGTATTGCAGTGCGGCTTTCAGTCGAAGGAGAATTGGCTGTGATCGCACCTCATGGACTTGACGATTTGTTCAATATGAAAGTTCGTCGAAATCCTACACAGGTGACTGAAAGAGAGTTTCGCAGCCGACTAGCGCGCAAGAACAACTACCGACGTTGGTTACAAGTCGAGATCGACTCTCAGCCGCAGCGAAACGGTTGACCGAACCAATCGAGTATTCCTAAGATGCAGCCATGACCAGTTCAACAGCTATCCCTCAAACAGGAAAAGAGACCCGGGAGCTCATCAGGGCGGGGCAGTTCATACAGCCAACCTCTGGAGCAGCCCCGCACTTTGTACAGGCGAACGTTGCGATTCTTCCGAAGGATGTCGCATTCGATTTTTTGCTGTTCTGTCAGCGAAACCCCAAACCTTGTCCTGTGCTCGAGGTTATTGAAGCCGGAGACGTCGAAGCTGCAATGACTGCTCCAGGCTCTGATATACGCACCGACGTTCCGTTGTACCGGGTATACAAGAACGGCGAAATGGTTGATGAACCAGATACTCTTGTCGATCACTGGCGAGACGATCTGGTGACGTTCCTCCTTGGCTGCAGTTTTTCGTTTGAGCACGCTCTCATGGCAAACGGAATTGATCTCCCGTACTACGGGACTGAGCGCAACGTTCCGATGTTCATCACCGACATTGAAACTGAAGCTGCAGGTCCGTTTTCTGGACCTATGGTTGTGTCGCACCGTTGGGTCCCACAAGAGAAGCTTGTACGAGCTGTACAGGCAACATCACGCTTTCCAGGCACTCACGGTGCCCCGATTCACATTGGAGATCCGCGTGCCATTGGTATCTTTGATATCCAAAAGCCAGACTTCGGTGAGGTCTGGGAACAAAGCAGTGATGACCAGGTCCCAGTTTTCTGGGCCTGTGGTGTGACTCCTCAGTCAGTTGCAATGTCGACCAAGCCTGAGTTGATGATTACCCATTCACCCGGTCACATGTTTGTGACCGATCTGAAGGATGAAGACCTGGCGGTTATCTAACAATAATTCCGCCAATCTAGAGAGGTTCCATTTCGTTGACTGACGCATCGGTATTCACGCGTATCGAAGACATCATCCTTCAGGACGATATTCGTGGGATGAAGGCTCTTCGTCCTCATATGAAAGAGGGGTGGCTCGATCGTTCGGCGCAGTTGCTTCTAGATCATCCAGGCAAGATCTTGATAGCAACGGGGTTCTACATTCTCCGAGCCGGGGAACCAGAAACCGATGGCCCCCCAGGTGCGGTGGCAATTGGTCAAGCATTGAAAACCCTTGGCAACACGGTCGCATACGTGACTGACGAAAAGTGTTCCACCGCAATACGTGCAATTTCCGGTGATGATGCTGTCGAAGAATTTCCTATCACGACTCATCACGAGTCGACAATGTTTGCCCACGATCTGCTCGTAAAGCACGCTCCGTCTGCGTTGGTTTCAATCGAAAGAGCAGGTTTACTCGGAGACGGCACTTACCGAAACTGGAAGGGCATCGACTTTTCCGAACACAATGCCAAGATTGACCACATGTTCGATCAGCACCCCTATTCAGTTGGTATTGGTGATGGGGGGAACGAAATCGGTATGGGGAACATGCGGCACGTGATCCCTGATATCGAAAATCTCCCTGACGACCCTTGCGTAACGACGACCACCGAGTTGATCACCTCCAGTGTTTCCAACTGGGGTGGGTATGGGCTGGTTGCTGCTCTGTCGGTGAAGACTGGCAAGAACCTTGTTCCGTCAGTCGAGCAAGGTTACGAGTGGGTCAAAGACATCGTTGCTGTTGGCGCGGTTGAAGGTATGTCAGGTGAGTCGAAGGACTGGGTTGACGCACGGGCGCCAGAAGATGACGCGATGTGTCTGCGAGATCTTCAGGAACTAATGGCGGAGCTGGGGCTCTAGATCTAAGTCTTTTGAGATGGTCTTCGAGTCATCGTTTCGCGCACGACGAAGATCAGCATCAAAACTCCGAAGATTCCGATTCCCCCGGTGGCCACAGCTGACGCACCGAGAGTGAGGACCTGAGCGATACCTCCGATAGCAATCGGTCCACCAGCCCCACCTGTGTCCGAGATGAGTCGCCAAACTCCCAGGAACTCTCCAGGATTTTCTCTTGGAGAAAGATCAGTTCCGGTAACCAGCACGAAGCCGCTGGACAAACCGTTACCGAAACCTGCAATTAAGCCGACTGCCATTAGTCCGCCAAAACTGCCAGTCATCGGGATCAGAACCATCGCGGTGGCTAGGACGATAAAGGCGGGAATGCCCGTGGATTTACGCCCCCATCGATCCATCGAGTAACCGACCCACGGGAACAGAACTGAGTCGATGGCGAATGATGCGGTTGCAATTGCTCCGATTTTCGCCTCACCTAGACCAAGTTCTCCACCCCAAACCGGGATTAGGAATTCTCTAGCAGCTCGAAGGAACTGGAGCGTTACGGAAACGACTCCTGCTGTAGCAAAATCACGCCTGTGGCGCTTTACGACTCCTCCGAGTTCCGCAAACACGTTGTGACGCGAGGCGGATCTTGGTGGATCAACGAGATGCCTAGTAGTTGCGATTACAAGCGCAAGTGTGATCAGCGCTACGACCGCTTGGGCGAAGAATGGGACTCGCAGCCCCACGAATTCACCGAGAATTCCGCCAATTGCAGGTCCGAGAATCGTTGCTATGCGAGATATGCCACCGAACAGCGAAAGCGCCCGCCCCCTGACTTCGATGGGAACTGCGCCTGCTATGTACGAGTGACGAGAAATGCTCCACAAAGCGAAGCTCACACCCGCAAGTAATCGCGCCGCCATCAGAGATACGAAACTAGGTGACAAGCCCGCCCACACTGACGCAATTCCGAACAGCACGACACCAGCGATCATCGTCCGTTTTAGACCGAGGCGAGTTACCAGAACCCCGGCTGGGACATCGAAAATCATCGTCCCGATGTGTCGGGCGGAAATCACCAATCCGACCATCGCTACGCTGGCACCAAGTTCTTTGCTGGCGAATCCTGGTAGGACCGGAATCAATATTCCTTGTCCGACCGAAAGTAGGAACGATGGGGCGTATACCGACCAGACCAGCGACTTGATGGTCGCCTTTACTGACACTCTGCGTTCAGGTGGATTTTGTGATTCGGGTTCGGACATAAAGGCCAATCGTATCGCCGCAGAATCAGCTTCGATACGAGCGGGGCGAGTAAATTAGATGAAGTGTTGGTGAATTAACTTTGAACAAGACGAAAGCCCCGTAGCGCATTGAACTTTGAGTATCAGAAAAACGTGGCTGTTGATCGCGGCGTGCTATGGCTTGCGCTAACAGACCCCGATTCGATCAATCGCAACTTGCCGAAAGACGCGAAAGTCAAAGCCATTGACGAGTCCAATTTCGAGCTGTCGCTGAAGGTCAAAGCAGGGTTCATACGTCCGACGGTCAAAGCCAAATCAACGCTTCGCGATGTTCAAGTCGACGAGTCGTTCGCTTTCGATCTTGCAGGAAAGGCGTTGGGAACATCTGTAAAGGCGAGCGCGAAGGTGATCCTCACAGAGACTCCATCTGGTTCGCAAGTGTTGCTATCGGGAGATATCGAAACCAAAGGCGCTCTTAATCGAGTGTCAGACCAGAAGAAGCAACAGTCAATTAAGAAGTTCTTGGACGATTATTTCCGATCGATCGAGAACTACTAGAGCAGAGTGCCATTCTCGCTGGTGTAGCCGTTCTCATCAGCGGTGCGAGGAGTTTCGGAGTGATCTCCTCGGGTGCAGATTTCGATTCGGTTGTCGTCCGGGTCATAGATGAATAAAAACTGCTGACCGTCGTGTCGGGTTCCGATACCTTCAACGATCTCGATATCGGCTGCTTCCAACGCTTCAGCTGTCACTTCGATGTCCTCTACTTCGAACGCAATGTGTTGGCGACCATCACCACGTGGACCGATCGTTTTTGGTGGGTCAATGACATGAACCATTGACCCATCTGGCATTTCCATCCAGGTCAAGGTGTTTCCGTCGATCTGGTGCGGGATGACTGCAATGTTAAGCAGATCGCGGTACATGTGCATGCACTCACCGCGATCATTGATTGGTAATCCGATGTGGTTGATGGTCTTGATTCTTATCACTGCCTTTGACTTGACAACTGCGTTCTTACCTGACTCAGTTGTGTATCCGAGTTCATCGGCCACTCGAGAAGAAGCTTTGAGACCGCTAGCGGTCGTGAACTCGAGGCGGTTGCCATCGTTGTCGTTTACGAATATGCACTTTTGACCGTCGTGACGTTCGCCGGTATCACTCAGCTCTGGATAGCTGGTGGCGCTTAGGTCTGCAACGGTCGCGTCGAAATCTTCGACCTCGAACGCCACATGCGGATTTACCAGGTTTTCGCCATCGGATGGCTCAATCAGGTGAATCATGGTTCCGTCCTCGGCCTTCGTCCAAACGATGTTCGGTGAGTCGACCATCGAAGGGATTACTTGGAGCCCGAGGATGTCCCTGTAAAAACGAAGCGATACCCGCCGGTCCCAAATTGGAATCCCAACGTGGTTGATCGTTTTGACACGGATTGAACTTGGCATGTGGCAGTCGCTCCAGAATTACTTGATTTCGACAATCATCTCGATTTCGACCGGAATTTGACCTGGAAGTGAACCCATTCCAACGGCCGATCGAGCATGTTTTCCAGCGTCGCCAAACACAGCGACCATCAAATCAGAGCAACCGTTGATGACTTTTGGCTGCTCGCCGAAATCCGGCGCTGAGTTGACCATGCCGAGTACTTTGACAACACGTGAAACGTTGTCGAGGCTTCCCACGTGCTCTTTGAGTGCGGCCAGCAATTGGATCCCAACGAGTCGGGCTGCTTCATAGGCTTCATCGACAGTGATTTCTGCACCAACTTTTCCTGCCGGCATAGTTCCGTCAGGCCTCATAGGACCTTTACCGGACAGAAACACAAGGTTGCCTGTGGTTACTGCTGGAACGTAATTTGCGACCGGTGCGGCCGGGTGGGACAGATCGAGTCCGAGTTCCTGTGCTCGTGCCTCTGCACTCATGCTAATTTTCTCCATCGATAGCTGTTAAAAGACAAGACCGGCGCAGTATGCACCGGTCATATCGTTTTTTCTATTCGAAACGTGGGTTAGTTCGATCTATGCCTTTGGCTCAGTCATCGACAGCGGTTCAAGCACCTCATCGAGCTGCTCCGACGTGAGATCGGTTTCACGAAGTGCAACTTCCTTGATTGTTTCTCCGCTGACAGAAGCATCGTGCGCGATTGCTGCTGCTGCGTCGTAACCAATGATCGGTGCAAGGGCAGTACATATCGCCAGTCCCTGCATGACCAT
This sequence comes from uncultured Dehalococcoidales bacterium, assembly GCA_964472915.1. GTDB lineage: Bacteria > Chloroflexota > Dehalococcoidia > Lucifugimonadales > Lucifugimonadaceae > Lucifugimonas. Next base: position 13,407 of record CAYYMP010000030.1, read on the forward strand.
TTCTGGCCCCTTGCTCGTCGCTTCGAGACCGTTCACGCACTGGCGCGCCAGGTTTTCAGCGGTAGTTGCGAGCAGGTCGATAGATTCGAGCAGGTTGTGAGCCGCCACCGGCATCATCACGTTGAGCTCGAAGTTACCTGACTGTCCTGCGATGGCCACGGTCATGTCGTTTCCGATGACCTGTGCGGCAACCATTGCCGCTGATTCAGCAATAACCGGGTTGACCTTGCCAGGCATGATCGAAGAACCTGGTTGTACTTCTGGTAGTGCAATCTCGCCAATTCCAGCTCGTGGCCCAGAGCCGAGCCACCGGAGGTCGTTGGCAATCTTCATGATTCCTACTGCGATCGACTTCAACTCACCAGAAGCTGACACGATGTTGTCCAGCGTGCTCTGGGACTGGAAGTGATTGGTGGTCTCTGAGAGGTTCAGACCAGTGAGTTCGCTCAGTCGTGCGATCACCCGGTCGGCGAACTCAGGGTGCATGCCGATCCCGGTACCAACGGCGGTTCCTCCGAGAGCCAGTACGGAAAGCTCGTCGAGAGCCTTCTGAGCTCGATTACCGGCGAATTCCATCTGGCCTGCGTAGCCAAGAAACTCCTGACCAAGTCGAATTGGAGTTGCATCCTGCAGGTGAGTTCGCCCGGTTTTCACCACTTCCCAGAACTCTTCGGATTTGGCTCGGAGTGAGTCCTCGAGTTCTTTCAGAGCGGGTATCAGGTTTTCATTGATCGCGCCTGCGGCGGCGAGATGAATGGTGGTTGGGATAACGTCGTTTGAGGACTGCCCCTTGTTTACGTGGTCATTCGGGTGAACCGGATTTCGCGAGCCTAGCTCTCCGCCCAAGGCTTCGATTGCGACGTTGGAAATTACTTCGTTCGCGTTCATGTTCGTCGATGTACCAGAACCCGTTTGGAACACATCTACGACGAACTGATCGTCAAATTCACCGTCAATAACACGTTGTGCTGCGGCAATGATGGCGTTCGCAATGTCATCTTCGATGGCATCGAGATCTTTGTTGACCACCGCGGCTGATTGCTTGATTTGTCCAATCGCCTTGATGAACGAGCGACCGAGTCGCAAATTGCTGATTGGGAAGTTAAGTTCTGCTCGGCGGGTGTTTCCGCCGTAGTACGCCTGGGCTGGAACTTCGAGTTCACCCATGGAATCTCGTTCGAGGCGCATTTCGCCTGACGCCATCACTCTCTCCTGTAGTCCTAGATTGATATTTGAACCGTTAAATCATATTCCCGAGTTACTGTTTCGGGAGAGGCCGTGCCAAAGCCAGTAGTGCTCCGAAGACTGTACTTCCAGCGGAAACCCAGAAAACCATTTCGATTCCAAAGCCGTCCGCAACCGGACCAGAAACTGCAGGACCGAGTAGCATGCCGATGGCATATAGCGCCTGATATGAACCCATCGCTGTCGCCCTGATTGCTGACGGGGCAGATGCGAGCGCAAGGCTAATCAAAACCGTGTTCATCAACCCACGCCCGAATCCGTTCAGGGTCTGGAGTGCGCCGAGCGCAACCAGATCGGTCGTTACTGTCATGAGTACGAGCGAAATTAGCGTCGCCACCGCAGATATCAAAATTGCGACTGTCGTGGTTGTGCGACCCGTTAGCCAGGCAGCTGCCCAGGTTCCAACTACCGCTGCAAGAAGCCCGGCCGTTGTTATGTAACCGACTTCAGATTTTGATGCGCCAAGATTCTCAGCATGTACCGGGAGAAATCCAAAGTTAACTGCGAACGTTACGAACTGCAAACTGATGGCAATTGCAGAAACTCGGAGCAATGTGCGATTCGACAGCACGCTCAGCAACGTTGAGAACGAATATTTGACGGTGCTCGTCACTCTTGGCTCTGGTGCGGTGAACAAAAGGGCGGCACCGCTGAAAGCGATGGCAGCAGCCACATAGAACGTACTCAGGGTTCCCATGTGATCTGCCATCAGGCCGCCGATGAATGTGCTGGTCACCAGTGAAATCGTATTCACCGACATGATGACTGCCATGGCTTTGCTTGTGCTTCCTGATGGGTAGTAGGAAGCGAAAAGCACACTGATCGCCACCCAACCGGCAGCCGCAACCCCGGTGAGACTTCTGGCGGCGAAAAGTGACCATGGGTCTGGAGATAGGGCAAGCCAGATCCCACCAACTCCGCTCAAGATCAGAGCCAGAATCGCAAAAGGACGCCGACCAATAATGTCCGATCCCACCCCAATTGGAATTCGCAGTAGTAGTTGCCCGATAGCGTACGAGGCGACCACGTATCCAACCATTTCAAGGGATGCTCCGAGTTCGCGAGCGTGGAGTGGGAGAACAGGTACGTAAAGGTAGAGCGAACTCCAGAAGAAGTACGTTGTCACGGCAACCGTAACTATGTACCTGCCGTTCGATTTATCCCGGTTTTGTTCTGCAGGCTGAGCCGATGATTCACTTGTTGTGGATTCGGTCAATGGCTCTTTCTCTGAGGAGTAGGCGGTTCTTTTTGAAATTCTCACGGGTATTAGTCGTACCAATCCCGGAAGAGGCTTAGCGTTATGAAACAAGAATAGCGTCGCGATTTCGATACGGGCTGGGTAATCGAAACCACAAATTGGCTTTCGAAAGACTGGATCCATGCTTAACGTCACACGACTTTTGTGTGATCAACCGACTCCTGGTGATGATCTTCGCTATGGCGAAAAGAGCCATAAACACGGAATGCGAGTGAAATCAGTTCACCGGCGTCCGATCGTGATCTGGAACATCACTCGTACCTGCAATCTTCACTGCGCACACTGCTATGCGGCGTCTCATGACGAGGTTTATCCAGGGGAACTTTCGACCGAGCAGGCCAAAGGTGTACTTGATGACATGGCGGACTTCAAAGTACCGGTCGTGTTGTTTTCCGGTGGTGAGCCAACGATGCGCAAGGACCTCCCAGAGCTAATTGCTTATGCCAACGATCTCGGTGGTTTGAACCCGCTTATTTCAACGAACGGAACCCTTCTAGACAAGCCGATGGTCAAGCGTCTTCACGACGCGGGACTGAGACGGGCAGGAATCAGCCTCGACGGCATGGAAGCTACGCACGATAAGTTCAGAGGCTACAAAGGCGCGTTCCGTCTAACCTTGGATGGAATTAGAAACTCACTTGATGCCGGAATGCGAGTTTCACTTCGCGTCACGGTCACTAAGCGAAACCTCGACGATCTTCCTGCTTTGTTCGATCTCGCCGAAAGAGAAGGAATCCCCAGAGTTTGTGTTTACCACCTTGCGTACGCAGGGCGTGGCGAAAAGCTTCTCAAATTCGATCTTGAACACGAAGAGCGGCGCAAGATGGTCGAGTCCGTGTTCGAGCGAACTATTCAGTCGTATGAGAGTGGACACAAACTTGAGGTTCTGACCGTAGATAACCATGCCGATGCAGCAGTGCTACAACTGTGGGCAGAGAAAAATATGCCTGCCGATGCGGAGCGGATTGCCGGACTGATGAGCCGAAACGGCGGGAACTCTGCTGGTAAGGGCATGGGATGCATCGACAACCTCGGGGGTGTTCACCCTGACCAGTTCTGGTGGAACATGACCCTCGGGAACGTCAAAGAACGGAAGTTCTCTGAAATCTGGCGGGACGACTCGATCGAAATACTGACAAACCTGCGAGACCGAAAACCGTTGCTTCCTGAAAAGTGCCAGGAATGCACCTGGCTCGGAATATGCAACGGAAATTTGAGAGTCAGAGCTGAGTCCGCCACGCGTGACCCATTTGGCATGGATCCTGCTTGTTACCTGACCGAAGAGGAGCGAACTCCGGAGAAGGTTGAGTTAGCCGTGTGACGAACGCTGCAGTTGGTCATAATCCGACAACAGGGCATCCTCACTCTAGCGGGATGCCAAAGGTGAGCTTCGATCTTGACCGCGACCCGGTCGTGGTTTTCTGGGAAGTGACAACTGCATGTGCCTTAAAGTGCGCGCATTGTCGAGCGGAAGCGCGACCGAAACGCCACCCGTTGGAGTTGAACACATTCGAAGCTTTGAAGGTGATGGATCAACTGTGTGAGTTCGACACCAGACCGATAGTCGTTCTGTCAGGTGGGGATCCATTCATGCGCCGGGATATATTCGACATTGCGGAGTACGGGATCAGAAAAGGACTCACCGTTTCATTGTCGCCTTCGGCTACTGCACTGGTGACAAAAGAGCGACTCCAGCGTTTGGTCGATATCGGTGTGCGTAGAGTTTCCTTCTCGTTAGATGGAGCGACGGCAGAAACTCATGACAAGTTCCGCGGGTTTGCAGGGACATTCGAGCGCACGTTGCAGGCGTTTGGAAACGCTAACTCAGTCGGATTGTCGTTCCAGATCAACACGACGATCACAAGATCTACTCGAGTCGAACTGCCTGAAATGGTCAGCCTAATCGAGCAGAGCTGTGCTGCTATTTGGGATCTGTTTTTCCTGGTGCCGACCGGTCGCGGGTTAGATCTCGAGTTGATGTCTCCTGAGGAGCACGAACAAACTTACAGTTGGATACTTGAGAATCAAAGCTCCTGGGATTTCCGGGTAAAGACCACGCTTGGGCAACCGTTCAGGCGAGCGATGATGCTCAAACGATTAGCAGCCACTGGAAAGCCATTCGAGCGCGAAGCCATCAAGTCGATGTACCCAGCGCCACCGACTAACGATGGCAAGGGAATCTTCTTTATCTCGCATTTCGGTGAGATTTATCCGAGCGGTTTCTTACCGGTGTCCGCAGGAAACGTGCGCAAAAACAATCTCGTGGACGTATACAGGAATGGCGAAGTCTTCACGACTTTGCGAAGCCCTGAAAATTTCGACGGGAAGTGCGGTTACTGCCCGTTTAATCTGATCTGTGGTGGTTCGCGCTCTCGCGCTTACGCACTCACAGGTGAACTAAGTCAGGCAGATCCAACCTGCGTGTTCCAACCGTCAGTGCCAACGGCTGTTTAACCGGTCGCAGAACCTTCTTCACCCAAAACACCTTTCAGTGCTTCGATCATGCCGAGGTGCCGGCTAAGGTGTCCGACGTGTCCGAACATTGCGTCGCCAATCTGAATTCGAACACCATCCCAGTCGAAGAAGTCCGACTCGAACATTCCTTCGTCAATCTGGGAATATCGCATTTCGCAAAGCTCAAAAGTTGAACGGGCATACCCAACGATCCGCACTAGACCAGGCAGAGTCAATGCCGCCGCTTCCGTGCAAGAGCTTCCTGTGCCAGTCCCTAATTTGCCTGGCATTTGGAACTGAAACTCCCATTCGTAGGGTATTGCCAGCGCGTCCCAAAGTTCAGGTCCCTTGTTGCTGAGATCAGATTCGCTGTTGGCTACCGGAAGCAAGGCGGACTGCACGATGTCGGACCATCTCGAAACATGCCAGAGATGCCACTTCACTGAGGGCGCGGTAGGGGAAGGCCAGTGTGACGCTTGCTCGTCGTACATTTCAGTGACGATTTCAAGCAGCAACTCGTTGACCCTTGCCAGTCGCCTGAGCGCGATACCAGAAGGTGAGTGACGCATTCCGTGCGTGGCTCCGTTCAATCAGCCCTGTCGATGATCTACAGGTTATACCTAGACAGTGACCGATCCTTCTTTGCCAAGCACCCCTGCGAGCGCTTCGAGCATTCCCAGGTGCCGGTTGGCATGCGCTATGTAACCAACCATGGCGTCACCAACGTTCGTGTCATTGTCGTGCCAGTCCGTGAATGCAGCGTTGAAGGTCTCGTCATCAAGTTTGGCGACCCGAGATTCCAGTAGCTCAAAGGACTCAACGGCGTATGACCGCACTCTTGCGAGCGTCGGGAGTGGAAGAGATTTTCCGGTTTCGTTTCCCAGACCGGATCCAGCTCCCCACATCCCGAGATCAACACCTTCGAATCCCCATTCGTCAGAAACTCCTGTGAACTCCCATAGTTCAGGAGAGTGCTCGTCGACGGCATCGGACAACAACGACTGGACATAATCGGCCCAGCGCGCCATGTGCCACAGATGCCATTTACACGAAGGAGCTGTTTCAGCAAGCCACCTGGACGCTTCATCCTCGGAAAGATTATCGATCGCCTGGAGCAGCTGACCATCCAATCGTTCTAGTCGGCTAGAGATGATTTCAGAAGGGGTTGGAATTGGCATTTTGTTTAGATTCTTGAGCTATGCGTGCAATCGTTCCCACTCAGGATCCGGGTGGGATGCGAT
>CAYYMP010000031.1:0-18518 GCA_964472915.1 uncultured Dehalococcoidales bacterium
GACTAGCCGCTTCTGCCATTTGTTACTCCGTCACTTTTTTCGGGCAAATTTTTTGCGCTAACGCAACAAGAATAACGCAGGACCGTCGACACGTTTAGATTAATTTGACCTATTTAACGAAAAGTTGACGCGGGCATTTTTGAAGTTGGATTAATTACGAAATCCTGATGAGCGATTTATCCAATTCGGTAGTGCTTCAGTGATAGACTTTGGGCGCGTTTTCAACAATGCGTGAATCACGAACTTTCCGAGATCTGTTAACCGAATTCAACCAACGGTCCTCGAACTACTTGGAGCTCTCACTTAATGGCAACGAGAACGCCTGGCGTCGCATACAGCATCACCGTTCGAGCGGAGTACCCGAACGATCCTGGGATGCTCGGAAAAATTACCTCCGCGATTGGACACGCCGGTGGAAGCGCAACCGGTGTCGATGTTGTCCAAACATCCCGAGGAAAAATGGTTCGGGACTTCACGGTCAACACCTTAGGGCATGACCACGCTTCTGAGGTAGTCGATGCCATCAAAGCAATCGAGAACGTAAGCGTACGTAGCGTTTCGGACCAGACATTCCTTCTCCACGTAGGTGGAAAGATTGAAATGCACTCACGAGTTCCTGTGACAACTCGTGACGATATGTCGAAGGCGTACACACCCGGTGTTGGTCGGGTTTGCATGGCAATCCACGACGACCCAAACGCGGTCTGGGCCCTGACCGGTAAAGGTCACACTGTAGCCGTGGTTTCTGATGGCTCCGCTGTGCTTGGTCTCGGCGACATTGGTGCTGCTGCCTCTCTTCCAGTCATGGAAGGAAAAGCTCTTCTTTTCAAAGAGTTCGGTGGCGTGGACGCATACCCTGTCGTGCTCGATACAAATGATGTAGATGAGATCGTCAACATCGTGAAAGCCATGGCTCCCGGGTTCGGTGGAATCAATCTGGAAGATATTTCCGCCCCAAGGTGTTTCGAGATCGAAGACCGACTGCGCGAAGAACTTGATATTCCAGTCTTCCACGACGACCAGCATGGAACGGCAGTGGTTGTTCTCGCCGGACTCATTAACGCCCTGAAGATTGTCGACAAGAAGCCTCAGGACATGAAGGTTGTCGTTGCCGGAGTTGGTGCAAGCGGAACTGCTTGCACGAAGATCCTGCAAAGCTACGGCGTTAAAAACATTGTTGGTTTTGACCGCCAGGGTGCGCTTGATCGTGATCGTGAATACGGCGACAACCACATGAAGCAGTGGTTTGCCGACAACACCAACCCGGACAACTTCTCCGGAACCCTTGCTGAAGGCATGGTTGGTGCCGACATGCTGCTGGGTCTCGCGGGGCCAAACCTCGTCACCCGTGAACAGGTTGCGAAGATGGCAGACGATGCAATCGTGTTTGCCTTGTCCAACCCAGACCCAGAGATTCTTCCGGAAGACATTCCAGAAAACGTACGAGTAATGGCGACCGGACGAACTGACTACCCGAATCAGGTGAACAACTCGTTGTGCTTCCCTGGATTGTTCCGTGGGGTGCTGGACGTTCGGGCGTCAACGATTACCGACAACATGAAGATCGCAGCAGCAGAAGCGATTGCTTCGGTAATTCCTGACTCTCATGTCTCAGAGGATTTCATCATCCCGAGCGTGTTCGACAAAAACGTTGCAAAGAACGTCGCACGTGGAGTGGCTCGTGCCGCAGCAGCCGATGGAGTTGCAAGGCGACGTCAACGCCGTGGTGACGAGATCTACGCCGCGTTCAAGTCGCAAAGCTAACCCTGTGGAACAGGTGCGTTCTCAACCATTGGTGCAGCTTTAACATGTCACTAAACGTCGCAATAGTCGGTGGTGGCATAGCTGGTTGTGCGTCTGCCTACTATCTCGCCAGCGCAGGTCACAACGTGACATTGTTTGAGCGAGATTCGGTTGCTTCTCACGCCTCTGGCTTCGCGCTTGGTGGGATTATTCCGCCAGTTCGCAACGGAGTAGTTGATGAGTTCGAGCGATTCTCGCTGCACTCAATTGACCTGCACCGTCAGTTGAACGACACGATCAACCCGAGTGACGAGACTAACTTCTACCGCAAACCCTCTATGGCTCTGGCGCTAGATGAATTCGAAGCTCAGCAGTTGATAGCGGCGTATAAGTCGTATTCCGAGCACGGCAGCTCTGATATTAGATGGCTAAATTACGGTGAGTTCAGTCACATTGATGCACGTGTTTCTCCGTCTGTCATCGGTGGTTTGTATTTCGGTGAATCGTATGAGGTCGATCCCTACAAACTGACGCTTTCACTGTGGCAAGCAGCTGAGCAGAACGGTGCCACTTTGGTGAACCGCGAAGTGACATCAATCAACGAAACTGGCGGGAAAATCTCCGGGGTTTCAACTGAAGCGGGAACTCACGCTGCTGACGCCGTTATCGCCGCTGCAGGACCGTGGTCGACACAACTTCTCGAGTCTGTTGGTGTGCACGTTCCTGTCATTCCGCTAAAGGGGCAAATACTGCGGCTCCAGGCACCGTCACCTGCTTTACCGATATCGCTGTGGTGGGGTGAGAACTATGCGTCGACGAAAGAAGACGGTCTGACCTGGATCGGAACCACTGAAGAGGAAGCCGGATTCGATGACCGGACCACGGATGAAGCCCGCGATTCAATTATTCGGTCGGCGGTTGAAGTACTTCCGTATCTCGAGAACGCTGACCTCGTGCAACAAACAGCATGCCTTCGCCCGATAACACCAGACCGTGCACCGATCGTCGATGCAAGTGTCGGTCCAGAGGGGCTAGTGATTTCAACCGGCGGTGGGCGTAACGGGATCTTGCTGGGGCCAGCGATGGGTGAAGCAGCCGCAGACCTCGTGGTTGGAACCGGGCCTCAAGAAAATATCGACTCGTTTTCGCTTGCGCGATTTAGCTAGTTCGGTGTGGGCAAGCGGTAGTTTGTTCTTACTACTGGTGCCCTATGTTTCCAAAGTGGCTTGCAAGAACAATCAAACTACCTAAACCCTCGGCGTTTCGCGATTCTGGAATTGCTGAACGGCAGCTCGCGTTTGATCTGACTGCACAAGCAGTTAGGAAACCTTCTCCAGACGAGATTGATCTTCTTATCAGCGACGTAGTAGCAAAGTACCAGCCAGACCTGGAACTTCCGAAGATCAGAGTTTCTGGTCGTATGCGACGAACACTCGGTTCGTACCAACCTGCGAACAAGCAAATATCGATTTCATCTCGGTTACTGACATTGGCCGATCAAGACGAAGTACGAGAGGTAGTACTTCACGAAATTGCACACGCAATTGTCCATAAGAGATTCGGAAAAGAAGCGTCGGCACACGGTAAGGAATTCCGGTCGGTTTGCGATGAGCTGGGTGTGAAGCCGCGCAGGCACATTGATGTCGATATCAAGAACTGGCAACCTCGCCTTCGTTATCTCTCGAAGTGCGGTCACTGCAAATCACTGATCGTTCGGAAGAAACGAGTTCGTTCGGTCCGTTGCCAGTGCGGTGAAAAGGTTTATCCACCTTCATGGAAAACTATCGCGCCGGCTAGCGAATCTTCAGACGCTGAGTGGGTGTTGGTGTAATCGGAGCGCCGAGCCAGGAAATCATCTCGAATCACAAATTCGCGATTGTGATTAACGCAGGTGAGTGGTAGTCTCGAATCTTAAGAACTGAATATTGTCTGGGCCTTTAAATCCAGTCCCGTGAGGCTGGCAAGGAAACCCGAAATGAACTGGTCGACGTACACCGTTGATCGGTCTTCTTGCACAGTAAGCTCGAAATGTGCGCACGATCCTTGCTAGCTGGCAAGGATTTTTTTGTGTCTGGACCCGAACGACCTAACGAAACGGATCGAGGCAGCTTGGCAGAAGATGATGTGAGAATCCTCCTTAGCGAGGATGACATCAGGAGAGCGATGACGAGGATTTCACACGAAATCCTTGAACAAAATCGTGCTGCCAGGGATTTGGTTCTTGTCGGCCTGCAAACACGCGGAGTTCACCTCGCCAGGCGTATTGCCGAAAACATTTCTCGTATCGAAGGATTCAGTCCGACCGTCGGATCCCTGGATCCTAGGCTTTGGCGAGACGATCCTGATGTGGCATCAGGCCAGCCGCTTCAGCCATCGGACATCCCGGATGGAGTAACCGATAAGCCGGTAGTCATCGTTGACGATGTTCTCTACACGGGACGTACAGTTCGGGCTGCAATGGAAGCACTTCTCGACTTTGGTCGAGCAAGCAGAATTCAGCTTGCGGTTTTGGTGGACCGTGGACACCGAGAGCTTCCGATCAGACCTGATTTCATTGGAAAAAACATCCCGACTGCACGCGACGAACGTGTGCAGGTTTCATTACTCGAAACAGATAGCGGCGATTCAGTGACGCTGAGGCGAGATCAATGACCACTACTGTCACACCTTCGACCGAATCAGGAATTGCGAGCACGCGCAAGAACCTGATCGACATTGACGATCTGACAAGGGAAGAAATTCTCGAAATTCTTGATAGCGCCGAAGGTATGCTTGAGATTGCCAGCAGGGATGTCCGCAAAACTCCTGCTCTGAGGGGCAAGACCATCATCACGATGTTCTTCGAGAACAGCACGCGAACACGTGTGTCGTTTGAGCAGGCAGGCAAAATTCTTGGTGCTGATGTCATAAACGTAACCGCATCAGCAAGCAGTGTCTCCAAAGGTGAGTCGTTGCTCAACACGGTGAAGACATTGCAGGCAATGCAAGTTGATGCGCTGGTAGTTCGACACCCACATTCAGGCGCACCATATTTCATTGCGAAGCACGCAGACGCTGCGGTGGTGAACGCCGGCGATGGTACGCACGCTCACCCCACTCAGTCGCTACTCGACCTGTTCACGGTTCACCAGCACGTGGGTGATCTGGCAGGGAAGAAAGTCGCTCTCGCTGGCGACATTCTTTACAGCAGGGTGGCTCGATCAGATATCCACGCGTTCCAGAAGCTCGGAGCGGAAGTTTCGATTGCATGTCCAAACACGTTGCTCCCAAACGAATGGAAACCCGGGACTCGACTGGATGAAAGTTCAGGATTTGGTGGGGTGAATATCGCCAAATCAGTCGACGAAGCGGTAGATGGCGCTGACGTAGTCATGGCGTTGCGAATTCAGAAAGAACGACAGGATGCGGGTCACCTGCCAAGCATGCGAGAGTACTCGGATCGCTGGGGCATCAACTCGAAACGCATGGCGTTAGCGAACTCAGATGCCCTCCTGATGCACCCGGGCCCGATGAACGAGGGTGTCGAGATTTCTACTGATGTTGCCCACGGCGCGCAAAGCGTAGTTGAAGAACAGGTGATGAACGGAGTTGCCGTTCGAATGGCAGTTCTTTACACCTTGTGCGCCCCCGGCAGATCGAGTCGGCTAAATGGATCGAGTGATGAAGTTGCTTAGATTGATTCGATCATTAGCACTGGAGGGAACGGCGATTGACGAATAAGAGAAAACTTGCCGTTACCGGTGGTCGAGTTATCGATCCGGGACAAGGAATCGACAAGACTGCAGATGTGTTGATCGTCGACGGTAAGATCGAAGACATCGTCGACGCTGGCGGTAGTTATGCTGACTACGAAATCATCGATGCCACGGGCAAAGTAGTTACTCCGGGATTTGTCGATCTTCACACTCATTTGCGAGAGCCCGGTCAGGAGTGGAAAGAAACCATTGCCACCGGTACACAGGCAGCTGCCCAGGGCGGTTTCACAACGGTCTGCGCAATGCCGAACACTGACCCCGTCCAGGACTCGGCAAGTGTTATCGAGGATGTACTACGAAAAGCTAATTCCGAAGGTGCTGTTCGAGTTCTGACGATAGGTGCGATCACAGTCGGACAACAGGGTAAGCAACTTTCACCCATGGGTGAGTTAGCCGACGCCGGTGTGATCGGATTCTCGGACGATGGAAACCCTGTGAATGACGCGAACCTTATGCGGCAAGCACTTGCTTACTCGGTTGATCTCGGACTGCCAATCATCAATCACGCAGAAGACAAAAAGATCCGTGGCAATGGAGTGATGGCTGCTGGCGAAGTTGCCACTCGTTTGGGGCTCGCTGGTGCGCCCGCGGAAGCGGAAACTGCAATGGTTGCCAGGGACCTACACCTCGCAGATCTGACCGGAGCACAACTCCATGTTCCACATATATCTACAATCGGTTCGCTCGTCGCGCTTCGATCAGCCAAAGAGTGCGGGGTAAACGTAACTGCAGAAGTTACTCCTCACCACATCACGCTAAGTGACCGATGGGTCTACGGTGAGCGAGGAGATGTCCCGGAAGTTGTCGGGTTGGATGCCTACGACACCAACACCAAGGTGAACCCACCATTGCGAAACGTGTCGGACAGAGATGCGATGGTTGAAGGTCTTGCTGAAGGTCTGATCGACATCATTGCGACCGACCACGCGCCCCACGCTGCGACCGACAAAGTATGTACTTATGACGAGGCGGCACATGGGATCAACGTTCTCGAGACTGCGATTGCGCAAATCCTTACGTACTCGTCCCGAGACAAGCTCGGACTAATTCGAGTTATTGAGTCACTTACATCTGGTCCTGCGCAAATTCTTGGCAAGGAACTGGGGAGCCTCAAGAAAAGATATTCCGCGGATCTGGCAATCATCGATCTGGATGAAAAATGGACTGTAGACGCGAGTTCATTTGCTTCGAAAAGCGTCAACACACCGCTCGATGGTGATGAACTGGTCGGACGAGTGACCACGACCATTTACAAGGGAGAGAAAGTGTTCGAACTGAGGACCAACGAATGAGCGAAGATCGCGGCGCAATGTACCTCGTCCTTGAGGACGGGACGGTCTTCCCTGGCATTCGACTGGGAGCGAACAAAGAAGCTACCGGTGAGGTCGTGTTCAACACCTCAATGACCGGATACCAGGAAATGCTTACTGACCCCTCTTACGGCGGTCAGATTCTAGTTCCGACATACCCGATGATCGGGAACTACGGAACGAATGAAGCCGACGTTGAGTCCAATCGAATCCAGGTGAACGGATTCGTTGTACGAGACGACTGTGACGAACCTTCTCACCCTCTCTCCCAGGGAACGATTCACGACTATTTGTTGAGCAACGACATCCCCGGAATTTCTGGTGTCGACACACGAGCAATCACTCGCAAGCTCCGATCTGCAGGTGTGATGATGGGAATTGTCACACCTCGTGAGGATGTTTCAGCTGCACTCGAACAACTTAGCAAAGCGCCCAAGTACGGTGAGTTCGATGTCGTGGGTGATGTATCCACCGAGGACACATACTCGTGGAAGGGCGATGCCGGAGAACTTTCGCGCGCCTACTTCGACCTTAGAGGTCGTGCACGGCAAGGTGGCATGGGGCGAAACGTCGACCGTGATTACAAAACCCGTGAAGAAGGTGACAACCTGATACGTGTGGTAGTGAACGACTATGGGGTGAAATTGAACATTCTTCGATCACTTCGAGCACGCGGGTGTGAAGTAATCGTTGTTCCTGACGATGCCTCTTATGAGGAGATCATGTCCCACAACCCCGATGGAGTAATGCTGTCACCAGGTCCTGGCGACCCCGAGCTGCTGGATCGTTCAGTTCAAACAGCGAAAGACCTGGCGGGCAAACTCCCAATGATGGGTATTTGCCTAGGACACCAGGTGATAGCGCGAGCTTTCGGTGCAAGCACATTCAAGTTGCACTTCGGGCACAGGGGGGGCAACCAGCCTGTGAAAGACCTTGAGTCGGGCAGGGTGTACGTGACGGCTCAAAACCACGGTTACGCCGTTGACCCTGACGGATTACCCGAAGAGCTTGAAGTTAGCCATATCAACCTCAACGACAACACGGTTGAGGGATTGAAGCACCAGGAACTGCCGATCATGACGATCCAGTACCACTCGGAAGCTTCACCCGGACCACACGACAGCGAGTACATGTTCGATCGGTTTGTGGCGATGATTCAAACCGGAAAACAAGTTTTCGCTAACTAATCAGAATTAACCGACTACGAAGAAGAGCGCCAAGAACGCACAGGAGAATTGATTGACGAACTCCCAGGGTTCAAAAAACACCAACGAAATGCCGAAGAAAGTTCTCGTGATTGGATCAGGTCCGATCATCATTGGACAGGCGGCTGAGTTCGACTATGCAGGCACGCAGGCATGTCGATCGCTTCGAGAAGAAGGTGTTGAGGTTGTACTCGTCAATTCAAACCCGGCGACGATCATGACTGACGAGGACATGGCGGACCGAATCTACATCGAGCCGCTTACTGTCCCCGTCCTTGAAAAGATAATCGCTCGTGAAAAGCCGGACGGAGTTCTTGGAACTCTCGGCGGTCAGACCGGACTCAACCTGGTTGTCGACCTCGAGAAACAGGGAATTCTTGAAAAGTACAACGTGCGTGCACTGGGAACATCTGTGGCTTCCGTCGAAATGGCTGAGGACCGAGAACAGTTTCGTGACTTGCTAGAGCGTATTGGTGAGCCGGTGCTTCCTTCATTCGCGGTCGAAACCGTTGAAGATGCAGTCGATGCTGCAAACAAGATCGGGTACCCGTGCGTCATTCGTCCTGCTTACACCCTTGGTGGAACCGGTGGCGGAGTTGCCTACAACGAAGAAGAGCTTCGTCGAATTTCCGCAGGTGGTATTGCTGCAAGCAAGGTGAACCAGGTTCTCGTTGAAAAATCTCTGCTCGGTTGGAAAGAAGTCGAGTACGAAGTGATGCGAGACGGTGACGGCAACGTCATCACCATTTGCAACATGGAGAACCTCGACCCGATGGGTGTCCACACCGGAGACTCCATTGTTGTTGCTCCGAGCCAGACGCTCAACGATAAGGATTACCAGCGCCTACGAACTGCGTCGCTGAACATTATTTCTGGACTGAACATCAAGGGCGGTTGCAACGTTCAGCTTGCCTACCGACCTTCGACGATGGTTGCCGAGACAATTGGTGAAGGCGCTGGCTACGACGACGAAGGCTCGATGTACTACGTCATCGAAGTCAACCCTCGTGTAAGTCGTTCGTCTGCGCTGGCATCTAAAGCGACTGGATACCCGATTGCACGTGTCGCGGCAAAGATCGCCCTCGGCAAGTCACTTGGTGAAATATCCAACGCTGTTACTCAAAAGACGACGGCAGCATTTGAGCCAGCTCTCGATTACTGCGTGGTGAAGATCCCACGGTGGCCATTCGATAAATTCCCAACAGGTGACCGATCACTGGGTACGCAAATGAAGGCGACCGGTGAGGTCATGGCAATCGACCGCACGTTCGAGTCTGCGTTACAAAAGGCTGTACGCTCGCTGGAAAACGGGCGTGGTTCACTGTTGTGGGAGAACCCAGACTGGGGCAACGATGGCCCGCCCGACCTGCTGGCAGATGATGACCGTATTTGGAAACTCACTTCAGCAATTCGTGGCGGTCGAACGGCCGAAAGTGTTTCTCTTGAAACCGGTGTGGATCCCTGGTTTACCCGCGCAATTGCTCGAATCGTGAACATGGAGCGGCAGCTCCTGTCCGAAGAGCTGACTCCTGAACTGATGCGTAAGGCAAAGCGACTTGGTTTTGCTGATGCACAGATCGGAACTCTTGCCGACTATCTCCCTGAACAAATCCGCGCCATGCGGAAGGACTGGGGCCTGACTCCGGTTTACAAAATGGTGGACACCTGTGCAGGTGAGTTCGAGGCGGTAACACCGTACTTTTATTCGACCTACGAACAGGAAAACGAAGCTGTCGCCGATGATGATGACGTCGTAATCGTGTTGGGTAGCGGACCGATCAGGATCGGGCAGGGAATCGAGTTCGACTACTGCTCAGTTCATGCCGCCTGGGCTCTTCAGGACTCCGGTGCGAAGGCAGTGATGATCAACTCGAACCCGGAAACGGTTTCGACCGATTTTGATACATCCGACAGGTTGTACTTCGAACCCTTGGACGAGGAGAGCGTTCGAGACATCATCGAGAACGAAGGTGCGGGTGGTGATCTTCCGAATTCCCTGGTTCAATTTGGTGGGCAGACAGCTATCAACCTTTCTCAATCACTCGGTGTTGCGGGAGTACCAATTTCAGGTTCAAGTTCTGATGTGATCGACCTCGCATCAGATAGAGGACGATTTGAGCAACTGACTGAACGACACGGACTTCCTCAACCTCCAGGGGGAATGGCATCCGATGTAGAGTCAGCCATTCAGGTAGCGAATAACGTCGGATACCCGGTTCTCGTCCGCCCTAGTTATGTGCTCGGTGGACGAGCAATGGAAATCGTTCAAACTCCTAACGAGCTGATCAGATATTTCGAAGGAGCGCTCAGAGACTTCCCAGGTCAGACGATTCTAATTGATCACTACCTGACGGGACTCGAAGTTGAAGTCGACGCTGTATGTGACGGCGAAGATGTACTTATTCCGGGAATCATGCAGCACATTGAGCGAGCCGGAGTACATTCTGGCGACTCAATGGCGGTGTACCCAGCACAATCACTCACCGAGGCTGAGGTCGACACAATCGTCGATTACACACGGCGAATTGGGCTTGCTCTCGGGGTCGTTGGCTTGATGAACATCCAGTTCGTAGTTGCCGGTGGTGGCGCATACCGAGGGTTCGAGTCACACAAGGGCGACGAGAACGAGAAACCTGAGATTTACATCATTGAGGTGAATCCTCGTTCATCCCGAACCATTCCATTTATATCTAAAGTCACGCGAATCCCGATGGTTCGTATCGCCACCGAAGTAATGCGCGGAAAGTCGATTGCTGAACAGGGATACAAGTCAGGGCTCGCACCTAAACAGGACCTGGTGGCGGTGAAGGCTCCGGTCTTTTCAATGTCGAAACTTGAAGGTGTAGACACCTTCCTTGGTCCCGAGATGAAGTCGACCGGCGAAGTTATGGGTATCGACAACCACTTCGAGGGTGCAGTGACGAAAGCGCTGCTTGGTTCAGGTCTTAATATTCCTGAAGCTGGATCTGTGCTTTTGAGTATTGCCAACGAAGACAAAGCGGATTCACTTGGCCTGGTGAGGACACTCGATGAGGCTGGTCACAAAATCTATGCCACCGAAGGTACAGCTGAGATGATCCGAGCTATGGGTATCGATGTTGTGCAGGTTGAAAAACGACTTGAAGGCGGAGATGGCCCGACAGTAGTGGATGTGATCGAAGATGGAACAGTCTCGGCAGTGGTCAACACGGTGACCGGTGACCGTTCAACCATGCAAGACGGCTTCCACATCAGACGGTCAGCTGTGATGCAGCGGATTCCATGTTTTACCTCGATTGATACCGCACGCTGCGCAGTCGAATCAGAAGGTGCGGGTGAACTTAATCAGGATGCGGGTGGATACAACATCATGACCCTGGGTGAGTATCTTGGCGACTAGCGGTAGGAACTCCTCGTCAACGGGTGTTGTTCGGCGAGGGTAGCTTCCGGGAGCTACCCTGCTTCGGGTTTCTTTACCTGGGGCAGAATCCACTGATATTGAACCGCCGTGCAGATCTACGAGAGAGCGCAGTACGCGGAACCCAGCGTGGTATCGTCGCCGCGCTGCGCACCTCGATAGAACTGACTGGACATCAGCATTTGGTCTTGTCGAGAGATACCCGAACCCTCATCCGATATCTCGAAGTGAGCAATGCCGTCATCAATGTACGATTCAATCGAAATAGTGCTGTTTGACGGCGAGAATATTCACATGTTGGAGATCAGATTTTCCAAGATCTGACCCAGTCTGGCCTGATCATCAGTAAGGGTGAAATCAGCGAAATCAGGGGACACCGAAATCAGTTGATCCTTCAACTCGGTTGCCAAACTCGAATATCTGGTCTTGTGATCAGTTAAGGGAGGGCCGCGTCGATGTCTGCCAAATCGATCTCGACGTTCTCGCGGACGACCTCCCGTAGGCGCTCGAAAAATATCGGATGTCGAATCCGCCGGTTAGTCTTACCGGTTCGCCAAGGCTTTTGATACTTCCACCTGAAGCTTCATGCAGGAAGGCATCGAGATCAGCTTTGACTTTTCGGATATCGAGTTTGCTGGGCATCTTTATTTATCGGAAGGGTCTACCGCTCGGCACTTTATTCAGAAATTGCGGCTTAATCAAAAAGACCTCGCTATTAGCGAGGTCTTTGTTTGTGGCAGATCAAATTCAGGCTTTTGAAGCGCTGACCGACATCCATACTCTCGGAATCGAAGTCAGGTTCATCTCTTCCCAAATCTCAGCGAGTCCCTTCTGAAGTGAATCTCTACCTTTGTCGAGTGGAACCCCAGGCATGACTCCTTCAATCCAGTCTGAGAATCCCGAAATGTGGAACCATCCTTCGTGAGGTACTTCCACCCGGTTCATGTCCATCTCGTTGATCTCGAATCCGGCGTCAGTAACGAGTTCGGTGTACTGCTCTGGAGTTAGCTGAACTCTGGACTCCACCTTTGCCGATTTGTCAGCGGTCAAACCATGTTCACGCCTAAGAATTCTGAGCGAGCGCATCATCCACTTGCGGAAGAACTCGTGGCTGTCAGGTGGGTGGGAACCTTCGAAGAACGAAGTGTTGAAGGCAAGAATGCCTGAAGGGTTCAGCTTGCCCTTAATTTGTTGGAGCAAATGGGCTTTGTCTGGAACGTAATGAATTGAGTTGCAGTAGACAAAGGCGTCTACTTTGTCTTTCACTGCATCGGTGAGATTTTGAACCTCGGAATGTACAAAATTGACCGCAGCTTCTCGCCTGTCGCCGATTTCATCGGCTGCGACTTTAAGAGCTGACGCAGAATGGTCGACTGCGTAAATTACCGAGTCTTTCGCAGACTGCAATCGCTCGAGGATGAGTTTAGTGACTCCGCCGGTTCCACAGCCAAGATCGACAATTTTGCGCTGCTTGCCGATCTCTGCGATATCGAGCAATCTAGCGTTCACTTTGGTGTAGAACGGTAGGTTGGAGAAGCTCGTGAAGGAGTACTCTTCGCTAGCTGTTACCAAGTCATTTCCTCAAATTGCGCCGCTTGTAGGAGCGATAAATTCGGTTACTAATTCTGCCAGAACCGAGTAAGTATTTTGGTCGAACCGAAATTCTAACAGAGCCCCCGAAGATCGACGTGTCCCTAATTTCTCTTAAAACAATACAACTCAGGGTGTTTGCTTCAATACTCATGATATTGGCGTTTGCTTGTGGAGGGAACGAGGACAACGACTCCCCACTGATATTTGCTGCCGCTTCTCTTTCAGACGTGCTCATTGAAGTTTCCGAGGAATATGAGACCTCTACCGGTGATTCGGTGAAATTTAGTTTTGGTGGTTCGATCGCACTGGCGAATCAGGTCGCTCAGCTTGGTGCTCCTGCCGATGGGGTGTTTCTGGTTGGAGATGGCCCCGTTGAAATTCTGCGGGCTGACGACAGAGTCGATGGGGAAACGGATTCGCATTACTCCAACACCCTGGTTGTTGTTGGCTCAACCGACGAGAACGAAAACCTCAATTTAGGCGACCTCGTTTCGGACCCGTCACGCATAGCAATCGCAGACCCAGAACTTGCGCCTGCTGGTGTGTTTGCAAGGGAATATTTCACGTCTGTTGGCAAATGGACAGACCTGGAAAATTCGATAATTCGCACTCTGGATGTGCGCGCTGCGCTAGCAACAGTCGAAAGTGGAAACGCGGATTTTGCGCTGGTGTACCGAACTGATGTTGCAGACAACGATTCGGTTAGCGTAGTGATGGAAATCACTGAGGGTTACACGCCAATCAAGTACTCGCCACTAGGAGTTCGGGGAGCCAAGCGAATAGAAAGTGCCGAACAGTTTCTTGAATTCACCGTGTCTGACCAGGCAGCTGTCGCCATATTTGAACGACACGGCTTTTCTCTGGTCTCCAGTAGTCCGTAATCGCTAGACTTGGGTGCGATGACATCGGAAGCCACAATAATCTTTCTGTCGCTCCGTATCGCCGCACTGGCGATGCTTATCGCGATCCCTTCTGGAATGATTCTCGCCTGGTTGTTGGCGAGGAAAGAATTCCGAGGGAAGTTCCTTCTCGATACCCTTGTTTCGCTTCCGCTGGCGGTTCCACCAGTCGTAGTCGGATATTTTCTTCTTTGGTCGATTGGTGGCAATTCTTGGATCGGAAAAGCCTGGGAGTCGTTGTTTGGAGGAAACCTTGCATTCACATGGCTTGCCGCATCGCTCGCAGCAGCAGTTGTTGCCCTTCCTTTAATAGTTAGGTCTTTCGCTGCTGCCCTCCAGGGAGTTGATCCACAGCTTGAGACGGCGGCACGCGTACTTGGTGCTGGTCCCTGGCGGACATTTCTTACGATTACTTTGCCACTTGCTTACCGCGGGGTTCTAGCTGGTGTGTTGTTGGGATTTGTACGGGCACTGTCGGAATTCGGAGCGACAATAGTGGTGGCGGGCAATATTCCGGGGAGTACACAGGGCATTCCATCGGCAATATTCACTCGATTGTCTACAGGTGAAACTGGGACGGCATGGCGACTGGCCTTTGTTTCGATAGCAATTGGTGTCGCTGCACTTCTGGTCCACAACTATCTGTTGAACCGAGCCAGGGAGTCGAACACCAAATCATCGGAGAACACACGATGATTACTTTCGATTTGCGGCTCGCACGCCAGAACTTCAACCTCAACGTCGAAGGTGAGATTGGGCGAGGGATTACTGCAGTATTTGGTCCTTCAGGAGCCGGTAAATCAACGTTACTGAGTGCGTTGTCCGGCAGCACGAGGCCCGATCACGGATCGATCAAGCTGAACGATGACGTTCTCTTTTCCTCGGAGGACAACACCTGGTTGGCTCCTGAGCGACGGCGTATCGGTGTTGTTTATCAGGACGGCGCGTTGTTTCCTCATCTTTCAGCACGAAAGAACATTGAGTTTGGATACAAGCTGACGCCAGCTGAGGAGCGGAAGTTCCAACCGGATCAACTGATATCGCTTCTGGGCTTGTCTCAACTGATCGAAAGAAAACCCGACCAGTTATCGGGCGGAGAGAGACAAAGAGTCGCTATTGCAAGGGCCATCGCTGCATCACCCAAAATCCTTCTGCTCGACGAACCGCTGGCCTCGCTAGATGTGGCGCGCAAGATGTCCATCCTGGCCTACTTGAAACAGATCCACGAAAAGTTTGAATTGCCGATGGTCTACGTTTCACACTCGATATCTGAAGTTGTGAACCTTGCTGACACCGTGATCAGAATGCGGGACGGCGAGATAACAGGGACTTCGACATCAGTAGAACTGCTCCTCGGAAACGTGCCTGGTGAGACAGACATCGAAAAGTACAGCAACCAGTTCGAAGCGAAAATCGTCGATTCTAGTGGTGACCTGGGACTGGTTGAAGTTGATGGTGTTAAAATTTCCACGCCCAAGTTGAAAGGCGAAACCGGCGACACGGTCATCCTCGGAATCGGGGCGAACCAGTTGATTGTGTCGCTTGGAAAACCCGAACGAATGTCAGCGCGTAATGTCCTGCCCGGAGATATCAAAAACGTCTCGACGGAAAACGGCCGTGCTTATGTCGAAGTTGATGCAGGACCAAAGCTGTTGGTTGAGCTAACAGAAAACGCTGTTAACGATTTGGATCTGAAAGTGGGAATGCCTGTTCATCTCGTATTCAAGTCGAGCAACGTTGAGGTTTACTTGGAAAAGTAACTCAACGTTGTGACAGTTGTTTCTGCTGTTTCTGTCCGAACTGACACATGTCAAGCAAAACGCAGTTGTCACAGCTGGGCCGACTTTTCTTACAAACGCGCGCAGCATGCCCATCTAGCTGCGCGTGCATTTCTCCCCAGAGCTCCACATCTGGTTCGAGATTCGACTCGAATAGTCGCTGGTAGTCAGCGTACTTATTCCCGTCTACCTTCCAACCGAGCCGGTCGACAATCCGGCGAGTGTATGCGTCCATAACGAAGCTCGGTTTTTTCGCTGCATAAAGAATAATGTCGTCGGCAGTTTCTTCACCGATCCCATAAATGCCGAGAAGTTTTATTCTGAGTTCGGACAGGGGAAGTTCGAAGAGGAGTTCGTCATTTCCTTCGAATTCAGCAACCAGGACTTCTGCGTAAGCCTTTAGCTTTTTTGTTTTGGTGTTGTAGTAGCCGGATGAGCGAATCGCCTCGACCAGGTGTTCGGAAGGTGCCTGGTGAAATTCGGGATACCCCCAGAGCCCGTTTGCGTGCAGGTTTTCCAGTGCACGGCGTGCGTTCGACCATGAAGTGTTTTGGACAAGGATGGCGCCGACTGCGATTTCGAAGCCCGCTTCTTCCGAGGTTCCGAATTCGACCGGCCATCAGTGCCGATAATTCCTGGCAGCAAGCAGCCGTTCGTATACGGTCAGGATATCGGTAGTTGTCGGTATACGTTTGTTCATTAATTACGTTCATCCCAACCGCGAATGGAAACTCGATCTGTGCGACAATTCAACACGGTCTATCTGGGCCAAATGGTACGGGAGTTACGCATGCAAACAATGTTCGAAAAACTGGACGCCGCCGCAACTGAGATGAACAGTCTTGTATGCGTCGGACTTGACCCGACACCTGATCGGGTTCCGATATCGGACATTGCAACGTTCAACCGGGCGATTATCGACTCCACTAAAGACGTGGTTTCAGCGTTCAAACCCCAGTTTGCCTACTACGAAGCAATGGGTGTCAAGGGGATGCAAATCCTCGATCAGACAATCCAGCATATTCGAGATGTTGCACCGAACCACGTGATCATTGGCGACGGTAAACGCGGCGATATTTCAACTACGGCCACAGCCTACGCCACAGCGATGTTTGAAGTGTGGGACGTGGATATCGCGACCATATACGCGTATCAGGGCAGTGACTCTGTCGAACCATTCCTGCAACACCCGGGAAAAGGCGTGTACATCGTCTGCCGAACCTCGAATCCAAGTTCGAGGGATGTCCAGGATCTAATGATCGCGGGTAGTGAAGGCACGGAACGTGTTTTCGACCGGGTTGCCCAAATGGCAGATCACTGGGCAGGTACCGAATCGGTCGGACTAGTTGTTGGAGCGACGTTCCCAGATGACCTTAGGACGTTGCGATCGAAGCACCCGGACGTTCACTTCCTTATTCCAGGTGTGGGAGCTCAAGGTGGTGATGCGGCGGAAACCGCAAAGGCCGGGGTGAACGCCTTGGGTGGTGGGTTCGTAATCAACTCAGCGCGAGGAATCATTTACGCTTCGAACTCGAATGACATCGAAGACATCCAAATGGCTTCATTGGCTGCTGCTCAGAAACTGCGTGATGAAATCAACGACGCATTGAGTTCGTCCAGCATCACCCAAACATCTATAACGATCGATTAGAAAACCAATCGAAATCCGAACCGGGAGGAAAACCCTTGTTAAAAGGAACTCCGTTTAAGGTCGGCGACCGTATCA
The DNA here is from genome assembly GCA_964472915.1 of uncultured Dehalococcoidales bacterium. GTDB lineage: Bacteria > Chloroflexota > Dehalococcoidia > Lucifugimonadales > Lucifugimonadaceae > Lucifugimonas. The sequence continues at coordinate 17,407 of CAYYMP010000031.1, forward strand.
CGTTGAAGAAACCTCATCCTTGCGGAGGACGCGAGTGGGAGGTTTACAGGATTGGTGCGGATATCGGATTGAAGTGTTTGACCTGTGAACGTCGAATGATGTTGAGCCGACGGGATGCTGAGCGACGCACAGTTTCGATAGTTACGAGCGATTCGAGCGACGGATAGTAGGCGTCATCAAAACCGGTTAGTTGTATGCTGACGATGAAATGGTCGAACCGGTATGTTCGAGGTGCTTTGAACATTAGCGACGTTGATTTCAGGAGGAGCTGAAAATGATGGAATTAGTCATAGATAGCATTAGGGTGAGTTTACTCAATCATCAGCGCGTCGTGATTCTTAAGCAGAAGGACGTCGACCGTTATTTGCCGATTTGGATTGGTCCGCCTGAAGCTGATGCCATTGCTGTTCGACTGCAGGACGTTTCAGTCCCTCGTCCGCTGACTCACGATCTTCTGAACAACGCTATTCGCGACTTGGGCGGAACTATTGATCACATCGTGGTGTCGAGCATGGAAAACGACACCTACTACGCAACAATCGTCGTGAACCAAAACGACAAGATGGTCGAGATCGATGCTCGGCCTTCAGATGCTCTTGCACTTGCGGTCAGGGCGCAGGTGCAAATCTATGCCGCTCCCGAGGTAATGGAGAAGTGCGGTGTTCGTTTGGACGAGGACGGGCAACAGGCTTTCGTTGGTGAAGAAACTGAGATTGTCGATACACCGGAGCCTCGAAAGGCCGGCGGGCCGATGGGGCACGAGGAACGTGAAAAGCTCTCTGCTTTCGCAGACTTCATTGAGACGCTCGACCTGGGTGACATGGACACCGGCGACGAAGGCGACAAGTCCGACAAAGGTGATGACCCCCTCGCTGGCGTTTAGTTGGCGACTGTGTATCGCCTTGTACGATACCTCATAATCCACCTCTAAATTACGTCAGCGAAATCTCGCTAATTGACGTTTCAGTTTTGTTTCAATTTGGACTCTGAATTTCGGCTCAGACTGAGGCAAAAAAACGATTTTCGAATTGACCCAATTTTCTCTTGGATTTAGTTCCGATTGTGATAGCATGCACAATCGGTCATTTGGAGCAGGGGATTTCCTGTGCCTA
>CAYYMP010000032.1:0-17970 GCA_964472915.1 uncultured Dehalococcoidales bacterium
TAGGAAGACCACAGGAAATGGCCGTATCAATAGATCTCTCAGGTAAGCGTGGTGTTGTGTTCGGTGTTGCTAACCAAAGAAGCATCGCCTGGGCTATTTCAGAAAAACTTGCCGAGGCTGGTGCGGAACTTGCTTTCACCTATTTGAACGAGCGTCTGAAGGGCGGCGTTGAAAAAGTAACGTCGAAACTCGGCAATCCACTGCTGCTTGAGTGCGACGCTACTGACGACGACCAGGTTCAGGCTGTTTACGACAAGATCAAGTCGGAGTGGGGCGAGATTGACTTCGTAGTTCACTGCATTGCGTACGCCGAGCGAGATGACCTTGGTGGAGATTTTTCCACAACCAACCGACAAGGGTTCCGCACAGCTCTCGAAACCAGTGCGTACACCTTGATGCCAGTAGTCGGCAGGGCCGCACCACTGTTTGGTGAGTCTGGCGGATCAGTGATCACCTTGACCTTTGACGCTTCGCAACGGGTCTACCCTGGCTACAACATCATGGGTACTGCGAAAGCTGCACTCGAGAACGAGGCACGACAGCTCGCCGTTGAGTTTGGTGGTCAAAACATCCGAGTCAATGCCATTTCGGCTGGCCCGTTGCCGACGCTAGCAGCTCGAAGTATTCCAGGATTCTCGGAGATGACGAGGGCTCACCGAGAACGAGCGCCTCTGGGTCGCAATATCAACCATAACGAAGTAGCGAACACCGCGTTGTTTCTATTGAGCGACATGTCCACCGGTATCACCGGAGCAATAATTCCGGTTGATGCCGGATACGGGATCATCGCGCTTTAGCAATGTCCCGGTTCGAACCAGGAATATCTGCTTCCCGAACACTCCTTGTCGAAGGCGATCATCTGTATTCGCCTAGCGGCAAAGATGAGCACGCGGTCCTCTCCAGTCCAGCCATGATCATGGAGATGGAACTGGCGTGCGTAGACGCCACTCGAAGCCTACTAGAAGTCCCCGAGTCGAGTGTCGGCTTCCATGTCGACGTCAAGCACCTCGCTCCTGCTCCGCATGGTTCTACAGTCACCACGACTGCGACACTGCTCGAAGAAGATGGTGTGAAACTCCGCTTCAAAGTCGAAACTATTCTTGGCGAGACCTTGATAGGGACGGGAATACACCGGAGAGCGATCGTTAGGCTGTAATTGTCCCGAACGTTAAGTTCGGAGCAATTCCGCTTAAAAACAACTGGCATTCGAAATACCGGTTCCGTGTACCGTGAGTTCAGCGCTTACGACACCACATCACACGCGAACTAGTCTTCGCTATCGAATTTCAGTTCAACATTGACGGACAGCTCGACACAAATAACTGGCTCCGACATGCAGTCACGAGTGAGCGAGGAATCGGCAATCTCCGGTTCAACTACTGTCACAGCAACCTCATTCGTTCATGAGCTAGCGGCAAAAGCAAGCTCGAATCTCGGTCACAACCAATTTGCAGAGATAGCGTTCGATACCTTCGTTGAACTAACCCAGGGAACCGTCTCTGTTCAGATCGAACTGACCGACGCTTTCGGGAACGGTCGCATCAAGAACCTGAGTGGCGATTCGGTTCAGTCCAGAGGCTCTATAGTGTGGCTACCAAGTTGGATCAAAGATTCTCTTGGTGACTCAGCTTTTGTTGTTTCTGGATCAAAAGCAGATGAGCTTGCCTATGTACTGGGAGCTTCCCGATCAGCACACGCTTTAGTTGTACCCATCAAAGGATCATTAGGGACAACCGATCTCCTCATTTCAGTCGATCAGAATCCTGAGGTTTCAGAGGATCAGCTTTTACAAAATTCTGACGCGATCGCTGGACTAATCAGTCTGAGTGCATCGCGAGAGGCAGCTTTTTCTGGGATCGAAACACGCGAACTGCGCGAAATAGCCGCGAAGCGTATTTCACAGGTTGGTACAACAGCGAACCTACCCATCTCCGATCGGCTCAGCCGAGTTGCTCGTGAACTCTCAAGATTTATCGATTTTGACTCTGTTGGATTATTCATCAACAAAAACGGCAAATACGATCCTATAGCGACGTATGGTGATGACTCCCTGACTGGTGGAATCGGAGAAACAGCACTTCAAGAGCTTGAACCAGGGCGAGCATCGTCGGCTGAACTAGCGTTGAGCAATACTTGCCTGATCATACCGTTCGCCTCTCTTGATTCAGCGTTCATGGTCCTGAGTAGTCCAGCCGGGAGTAATTTCAACGAAGCAGATGAATCTCTTGCCGATTTCTTCTCCACAACTCTAGCTACTGTCTTCAATCAGGGCTCCTTGGCTGTTCACCCACCTATACAGGACACCCCAGTCAAAACCGAAGAGCCATATCGCCTGGAAGTCAGCAACTCGATAACCGGGGCCACAGACCTGACGACCGCGTGCGGAGCTCTGGCAACCCAGATCACCAAAAGAACAACTGCAATACGTGTCCGGATCGGATTCATTGATGAAGACGTTTGGCGAGGTCGCATTTACTTCGATACGTCTCCAGAACGTTCACCAGAGGATGCCGATTGGATTACGCCTGATGAAACCGAACATCGTGAAGAGTCTGGAGACGCAGACAGTTTCACGAGCATCAGAATTCCTCTGAAGAGTAAAGAGAAACTGGTCGGATACGTTGAGGCACTTGCTGACGACTCATCGCCGATTTCCGAAGTCCAATTAAGTACCATCGAGCAGGTCGTGTCGACGTGCTCCACGACAATCTGGAACCTCAGACAATTGGAGGAATCTCGCTGGAACCTCAATAAACTTGAACAGGCGAACCGGATATGTGAGCAAATTCGAAATGGGCGATCAGCAAACCCGATTCGTGATGCCCACATAGCGACACTGCTCCGGAATCTGTTTGAAGCTGACTGGATCTATTTCGGTCAGATAGATCACGACAATGACCGTTCCACAACCCTGATCACTGAAGGCATCGATGTCCCTGAACTCGCGATCGGGTCAGTTGTTTCACGAAGATCTCTACTCGTTCCTTCAACCCTGTCTGTATCGAGTCCTATAACAGTCGATATTGAATCTGCTGCGCCCGGGCAAAGAGCCGCCGCCAGATGGATGTATAGAGCAGGGCTCAGATCGGCTGTGTGTGCACCACTGAGAAGCAATGGCGTCGTCACGACCATGCTCATGTGCGCCTCCGCTCTACCGTCAAAATTCGGGGCATTTGAGAAGAAGATGGCTACCAGGGTCGTTTCGGAACTCGAAGCGAAACTGCAACGCAGCACGCTTTCAAAACCTGGGAACTCAAAAACTGCCCCTTTTACGTTGGTCGATCAACTGGGAGCCGAAATTCATTCGGTACTGGGAACCGTACCTTCGCTGATCATCAACGTTGATAAAGACGGTGTCGTGACTGAAGCAGCAGGACGCGGGATCGAGGGACTCAATCTGACACCAGAACGATTGCGTGGCAGGGATTTCATAGCTTATGCAAGGCGCATATCTGGTCTCGGAGAATCGATCCAACGCGCGCTCGAAGGTCAATCAAACCGACTTGAAGTAGAGATATTCGGTACTGTTCTGGACGCTTGGATGGAGCCAAATCCAGCAACAAGCAACGGCAATTCAGCAACGATTGTCGTGTCTGATATCACCGACCGAGTCGTTGCATCACGGTACGAAAACGAACTGAAAATCCTTCGCGATGAGAAGGACCGGACTGCAAAATTTATCGCCTCGCTGTCGCACGAAATGAAGTCGCCGCTCACGAGCGTAGTTGCACTCACCGACGTTCTCGCTGCTGACACTCGCGGCAATCTGCACCCTGACCAAATGGAGCGAATTTCCGTCGTTCAACAGAACGCCGAAAGACTGACCTCGCTAGTAAACGATTTCCTCAAAGTCTCAAAAATGCAAGCAGGAAGTTACGAAGTTCATAAGTCGAAGTTTGCGATCGCAGAGCTGGCGAATGATCTCCGAAACTCATTCGCACCCATCACCGAGAGTCGCACACAACAATTGACTGTTACTGCGCCAGATGATCAACAGTTCGTTTTTGCCGACAGAGAACTGTTACGACAATCGATGGCCAACTTACTGTCAAACGCGAGTAAGTACTCACCTGAAAACACGAACGTGACCCTCGACATTTGGCTCGATTCAGACGATCTCCGAATCACGGTGTCGGACGAAGGTTCAGGAATTCCAACCGATCAGCGAGACGCAGTCTTCGAGCCATACAGCCAGCTTGACCACCCTGACATTCCTGGAACGGGCATGGGACTTGCCATTGTTCGCCAAATCATCGAACTCCACGAAGGTAGGGTTTGGGTTGAAGACGGACTAGGAGGGGGCAGCTCATTTGCAATTTGGCTGCCACGGATCCTGATTAGAGATTAGTCGATATCGTCGGCTGGATTAGACCGTGTATAGGTCTCGCGAGCAGACTGCATTTCCAACATCTTCTTCAAAATCGACTGGCGGTTAGTGAATCCGAGCACTATCCCGCTGCCCATCACTACAAGTTGACTCACGCGATGCAAGTCGAGCAGTCGGAGTGCTTCAGCCGCTGACTCTGCAGAGTCGATCACACGAAGGCTCCTTGGATCCACCACTTGGCTGATCTTTGAAATCGACCTCAATTCTGGATCGACTAGGGAAAGTTCAGCCGGCGTCACAAACCCGACAAGCTCCCCGGCTCTCGTAACCGGCAAAGATATCTGATCGGATTCAGTGCCGAGTTCGTCAATAACTGACTGGACCGTTCTCGCTTCATCAATTGCAGGTGGCATGGGTTCCGTTGCAACTTCAACCGGAAAACCAAGAGCGCCAACAGCGGCACTTGCTTCAGTAGACTGAGCGTCCCTTTCGCTACGTGCGGAAGACATCAGGAAAAATCCGATCACCGCCAACCAGATTCCGCTCAACGTATCTCCGTTGATGATTTGCCATGCTCCAAGTCCGATGAATATGAAGAATACGACCCGCCCAACGTGATAAGCCACGCTTGACGCAAGTGCACTGCTACCAGTTACTGCCCAAACCAATGAACGCAAAACACGACCGCCATCCAACGGATACCCAGGAAGCAGATTAAACGCACCCAACATGAGGTTCGATACGCTTACAGCGATAAGCACGACGCGGAGAATTCCAACCTCACGCGGAACCTCAAGTACGAAAACTGACACCCACAGCACCAGCCCAATGACGATCGACACCGCTGGCCCTGCGAATGCGATTAGGAATTCATTTCGAGCGCGTGTCGCTCCACCTTCGATTCGGGACACTCCTCCGAACAAAAGCAAAGTGATCCCTCGAACTCTCAAGCCTTGCGAAAGTGCCACGAGAGAGTGTCCAAGTTCGTGCGCTAATACTGAAGTAAATAGTGCAAGAGTTCCGAGAACGCCCGCGATCCAATAGTGGGCGGTGGAAGGCAATTCAGCGAGTGCTGGGAACCAACTGGTTGAGAAAGACCAGGTGATCAACGCGAACGCCAGGAGCCACGTCGCATTAATGTCGACGGGTATGCCGACGATGGTGAATAACTTTACGGATCCGGAATTCAAGTTAGATGCTTATCCTCGAACTACAAGGGTACTCGCCGAAATTGAATTAAATGTGCGATCAAGTAACCCGTATCTGTGGGACAAGCATATGATTGGCGCTGATCGACCTATCCAACGGAAAAGAGTTCTTCACGCCTTCTACTACTAATACTCAGAAACGGGTGTTTCGGATTTGAAATCTCTCGGTAATCCTTTCTATGGCTGGTGGATCGTTGGCGCCGGTGGTCTGGTGCAGTGGTACACCTCCGCCGTTTTCTGGCGAGGGTTCCAGGCTTTTGTGCCCCATATCTTGAGTACCTTCGGCTGGAGTTCCGGAGCAACTGGAGCCGCTATCTCGCTACAGCGTAGTGAGAGCGGGATGATTTCACCGTTTGTCGGGGCACTTCTTGACCGGTACGGACCTCGAAAAGCAATGGCATTCGGAGTGTTCGTCACGGGCGGTGGCTTCATATTCATGAGCCAAATGCAGACGCTATGGCATTTTTACGTGGCGATCGTACTGCTCACTCTTGGAATGTCGTTCGGAACATTCATCGTTTTCGTGGTCACGGTTGCCAACTGGTTCATTACTAAGCGTGCACGGGCACTTGCCACACTGATGTCGTTCTCTGCAGTCGGTGGACTGACCTTGCCGATCCTTGTTGGTGCTATTGATTCGTTCGGCTGGCGAGATGTGTTATTCGCGATTGGAATCGGCTTCTGGATAATAGGATTCCCAGCCACACTAGTGATGCGTCGTCGCCCCGAAGATCACGGCATGCTGCCTGATGGCGAGATTCCCAACGCTGCTGATGCACAAGGGTCAGGTACTGCTCGTCCCGCGAAACGAGTTCGCGAACAGGCTGTAACGATGAGGCAAGCCGTGAAGCTTCGATTCTTCTGGCAGCTAGCGATCGTCACGAGTCTCGGTCAACTGGTAAGCGCAACGAACTTATTTCACTTCGCCGCATTGCTCGAATATGGTCTCGTCACGGCCCTCGCAGCAAGCGCAGCAGGTGCTGTAGCAATTGGTGACCTCGCCGGTAGAGCTGGTGTAGCGGTTCTAGGCGACAGATTCGACAAGAGAACGTTGTTGACCCTATCGATGATTTCGCAAACTGTAGGGGTAGCAGGGTTAGCGGCAGTGAACGCTGAAGTCCTAGGAGTGAATCTCGGATTGTGGCCGCTGCCATTTTTCGTAATTTTCTTCGGACTAGGTTTCGGCGCATCGATCCCTCTTAGGCTCTCGATCCTGGGTGATTACTTCGGACGGGCTAGCTACGGATCAATCGTTGGGCTAACGAGTTCAGTCAATGCACTGTTTGGAGCAGCCGGTCCAGCCCTGGTTGGAATAATCCATGACATCGAAGGAACATACCGGCTCGGATTTACGACACTTGCATTTGCTCTCGCAATCTCTATTCCGATGGCATTCACTCTGGAACCATCTGGAAGAGTCGCCGCGAAAGTGAGGACGTTGACTCGCAAAGCGTTCCGGCAACGCAACCGCTTTGAGGCGCCGACGCAGTCGAGTTAATAACTGCTAATTAGGTGATGCAGTCACCGAAACCAGGTCAGCTTCAAACTGTCCGTTCGGTTTACTTTTCAGCAGTGCCTTAGTAACAAGACCAACCACTGGATCGGCACCGAGGAACTGCGTTTCATCGTGCACAGTAAACACTTGTCCACCAATGACCCAGGTGCTGCCTCGTATCGCTTCGATGACTCCCGTCACCGTGATCTCGACTGGCTGGAAGAGATTGGCTTCTTCCGATTCGTCCTGTGAAATGATCTCGATCTGTATTGAACCGATCACACCGCGTGTGGACTCAATCGAGTCCTTGATGAACAGAACATCTGAAACCGAAGCCTCGGCAAGGTTTTCGGAATCCCAGAGGTTGTTGAACTTCTCCGATATTGCTCCGAGATCTTCAACCTGCCGACCATTGAGCTGCAGACTCGAATCCCGTTCACTCCAGAGTTCAACCACTTCTCCATTCGCCAGTTCGACAATGACGTACCTCAGATCGCTCGAAACAGCTAACAGCTGACCTCGAGATTGGACGAACTCTTCGGATACTACTGACAGTCTTTCGATGATTCCGGTTTCGATCTGGTAGATCGCAATATCAACGCGATCATCTCGTTCAATCGACAACAACGAGCGAATCTGCCTTCCGTTTTTGGTCAGATTCTCTCCCAGAGGTGTCGAAGGTATTTTCAGAACCAATATTCGTGTGCTGGTCGACTGGCCAGTTACGAGCGTGACTGTTCCTTCCACAGGATGGACATCAGTGATCACACCGGAGACTCGTTCCACTTTCGGAGATTCGACGGAAATGATTGTCGCTACGTTATAGAACGCCCCGTCTTGACCAGTCACAGAATATGTTCCGCTGGCCACCCTCAGACCAGAACGAAGGGCAGAGAACTGAACGCGTCGCCCATCGAGTATCAGCCAGGACTCTTCACTGACGAGAATGTTTATGATCGACCCAGTCGAACTTGTCACCTGAAGGCGATCAGGTTCTCGCCCTATTCCAGTGATCGTTCCAGAGAATTTAAGGTTTGTTCTAGGCACCGTAACCAAGCGTGTCAGCACCGTAGACGCGACACCCGATCGAGATGCATTCACGATAAGATCTCCGGCTCGAACTTCACCGAATGAAGCGGCTTCACCATCCCTCACGACAACGGTCATTTCATCGATACTGAAGGTGATCGTCGCACCATCAGGAGGCGTAATGGTGATGGTCGAGGTGTCCCGTTCGACTGATTCGACAACACCAGACAAAACAATTTCATCATCTGGTACAGACGTTCTGGCACGAACAGCCAGCGTTCTCAGCGGGGCTGTAACGGAGGTGATGTCAGGAATCTCGCCTGTCTCTCCAGTTTCCAGCTGCAGATCAACGGACTGACCGACTGCGAGATCAGAAATAAATGAAGCCTCATCATCCAGAGTGATTTCGGTGGCTGACCCGATCTTCACTGTGATCTCAGAACCTGTCGACTCGTTGGTGACTATCAAGATTCCCAGCGCATCCTCAAGAGATGGATCAATCTCTACTAGCGTGATCACTCCATGGAATGCCCGATTAATTTCTGCTTCCAACACTGCTTCAAGTGCAGAGTCGAGTTCTGGCGGTTCGATCCGTATTGATACGACTTCTCTGACGTCTCCGACCAGCGTGTACTCAACCACGAATCGACTGCCGAGTGGGATGTGTGGTGCAGCGTCGGTCAGCAATATCGGTAATCTGCCAACCCCGGGAATTTGGTCAGATATTTCGACAGGAAGATTAACCAGCGTAGTTTCAGATTCGAAGTTAAACCTAACTGTTACCTGTTCGAGGTCTTCCTCACCTGTCGGTGCCACGGTGAAACTCTCTGAACCCACGGCGGCAACAAGCGCACCGGATATTCGAAGCGTCGGAAGTGCTTCGTTTCTCGAGCGAGCGGTGATCGTATAAATCTGTACGAGGTCGTCAAATGTGTGCCTGAGATCACGTAACTTCGTCTGTGCGCTTGATCTCTCGGCTTCGTCGGTACGTTCCGAGTCAATAACCCTTTGAAGCGCACGCATCGTGTCGTCTAGACCACTTAAGTGTTTCGACCTGGCTTCAACAGTAATTTGCGAGAGTCGATCAAGTTCCGCTTGAGTCTTTGCTTGATCCCGAGCAGCTTCGATGCGGGCGATAGTTTTGGCTGTCAGTTCAAAGCCAATCGCTGTCAAGATTCCACTCGAACGATCCAAACGTGCAACAAGGGTTAAACCGTCACCGATTGTTAACTCATCCAGACCGGCAGGATTTGCCACCTGGACTACGTCACCAAATCGAGTTTGAATCGAAATAGTGTCCTCGGAGACATCCGAAATAACTCCAACTATGTGACGAATCGCTGGCTTTGAATTCGCGAGCTTCACAATCGTTTTCAGCGCGATCAATTCGCCTTCCACGTCACGAGCAGTCGAGATAACTCGATCACCTTCGGCGACATCTGCAACGGTCGCCAATTCCGAATCTATCCGCAGCTCTGAATGTTGGTCGAAGTGAAGATCGACAAGCCCCGACGAAGACGCGATCACGATCGATTCAGGAGCTCGCACTTCCACGGCGGTTCCGAAGATCGCTTCAATGTTCGAGTTCGCTTTGGACGATTCAGCCGAAGCCAAAGTTCCAGTCGAAGCGTGCGCCAACGCTGCAAACAGAACCAGCAGGATAAACAATCCTTTGCCGTTCACCATCGCCGAAATATTTCTCTCGTAAGACATGCTGGTCAGCGCACTAGCCATACCACTCAACGCAGTCTTAAATAATGACCGCACTGTGCTTACGCTTGAGTTACTTTTCGAACTCAAAGCGACTGCCATGTATGCCAAAAGGGTGATCAGATCGCACCCTCCGGAATCGAAATCACCGTCAACGACGAGCTTGCCGAATTTCCGAGCAAATCGCTTGCCACCACGTCTATCAGGTTCGGACCATCGTCCAAGGCAAGTGTTATCTGAAATGATCCGTCTGAACGCACATCAACAAGAACGCCGTTCACGCTCACGATCGCGTCTGGAGCCGTACTGCCACGAAGAACGACCGTGTCGCTCCTGATAACGTTTTCTTCACTCAGGCCCTCAAAATCAACCGTGAGGTTGAAAGTTCCAGAATTTGTGGTCGCTTCTGGTTGAGGTACAGGAGTAGGGGTCGAAGCAGGGACTGAAGTGGGTGTTACCACCGGTATAGGAGTAGCGGTTGCTTCCGGAGCAGAAGTCGGAGTGACCGTGGGGGTAGGTGGTACCGGCGTGTAGCGCAACCGAGACTCAACACACGCGCTGGCCACAAGCCCAATCAAAGCGAGACTCATCACCAATAACGCGGCGGAACGTCTGCTTGCCCCATTGCCCGGCGCAGCCATTACGCGTTCGCTCTGTTGTCCAGTGGTAACGACAACAAGAAGGCAGTGTGCGAATCTTCGGTACCTGTGCCATTCCCGTGGCTGGTTGAATCAACACTTAATTCACCGCCGCACCTTCTCGCGAGCGTCGCCGCTATGAATAGTCCTAAACCTGAACTCTGTTTCTCGGACCTAGCTGAAAGTTCAGGTGTCCATCCTCGGTCGAACAGGTGAGGTAAGTGAGATTCAGAGATTCCTGTACCGTCATCCCAAACGCTAACGGTGAACTGTGATCCATTACGCTCCAAACGAATTTCGACGTGCTCCTCGGCGTATTTGGTCGCGTTGTCGACCAGGTTTGTGATCACATGGTCTAGAGCAGAACCATCTCCGTACACAAGTCCAAACTCAGCCGGCTCGCACCACCAGACCAGTTCGATACCTCTTTCTCGAGCTATAGGGACATACCTATCGGCGACGTTGCGAACAATTGCCGCCACATCGACTGGTTCTATTGCCGGTCTCGCATCTGCGTCTTCGAGGTCAACCAACACCCGAACGTTTTCGATCATCAATCGAAAATTTGGTGCTTGTTGTTCAATCTCGTTGAGCAGTTCTGTGACTACTTTTACAGGTGCGCCACCTGTTTCACTAACGAGAGCACGAACTTCCCGTTCTTTACCGAGGATTCGGCGCAATGGACGCCCCATGTCGTGCGCAAAAGTATCGAAATAATCCTGGGTTACCTGGCTCCAGGTACGGTTGTCGCTTGTCACCCAGCGACGCTTGTTCTCTAATCGCATGATCAAGATCGTTACTGCTGAGAAGCCAATAGCTATTGCGGCGCCAATGTATGCGATCGGCTCGATCCACCACAGCCGGTTACCAAAAATCGGCTCTCCGATTAGCGGAGAAAGAGCAATGAGAAGTACGCCGACAACCGCGATAGTTGCCGTTGAGAACTTAATGATTCTGAGCGTACGAAGATTCAAATCTATGAAGTATGACGACGCTCGAAACGTCGTGTCTGATTAGCCAGGATCGACCAAACGGTAGCCACGGTTTCTCACGTTGATGATCAACTCGTTAGCACTAAATTCTCTACCAACAGCCTTGCCAAGGGAAATCTTCAACTCGCGAATTCTCACTCGCAGTGAAGCCCGGGAGTCTTCACCCTCGGAAAATCGTTCCAAACGCGAGAACGGAACCAACTCACCTTCGGACCGGTACATTGCAGCAGCCAGCTCAACGAGAATCTCGAACTTCATGCCCTGGATTTCACGGATTATCTCTCGTCTACCGTCGGCGATCACGTAAACAGCTGCATTGTCAGGATCTAGTTCGAAAAGAGAGCCAATGCGAATTGTCTCAGGCGCGTTCCCGATAAGCCGACGCAATCTCAGCACAACCTCTTCCGGGCTAGCTAGTTTGTCGATGAAGTCAACGTTTGCGCTTGTATTCAGACTCGCTGTGACTGCCGTATCTCGGTAAGGACCTTGGGCGTACTGGGTGAACATCAGTACTGGCATGCTTGAATCTTTTTCAACGATCTTATTCAGGATCGACAAGCCCTTGAACCGGTCGGTGTCATATTCGCCAAAACGAACATCCAGGAGAACAGCTGATGGCCTCTCATTTTCGAGAGCGAAAAGCGTTTGGGTTTCATAGTCATCGCCTGTGACCAGTTCACCTTCTGGGGCAACAACGAGAGGCTTAAACCCGTCAACATGTAGCCGACGCAGTACAGAGCGCATGAGGTCTGACATGTGTTCGTCGTCAACAACAAGGATCTTTTGTCCCGCTCCGACGCTTCTACTTGCCATTAGGACCTCCACGAGACTCCAGTAAGGATTACGTCCGTGATCTGTTGGTGTGCTGCGATCTGTTACCGAAACCATATCAACCTTCTGGTAATTTCCGATTACTGATATGACGAAAATCGGGGGAGATTTGTTCCCTTGTCTCTGTCATTCTTGATGTGGTTTCTAGGAGATTTCGGTTAATCTGCTGAGAGAAATCTCAGAAAAGCGATTGGTAATCCTCGACTGATACTCGGGGTCACGCTATGCTGCGCAGACCCTCCGCTTACACCATCGTTAGCCGCTGAATCGACCGCCAGTGACAGAACCTTTCGTCCATCTTCATAACCACTCCGAGTACTCGCTACTCGACGGTTTCAGCAGATTGGGTGACATGGTTAATCGAGCGGCTGAGCTTGAACAACCCGGTATCGCTCTAACAGACCATGGCAACCTCCACGGAGCCATTGAGTTCTACCAGTCAGCAAAGAAAGCCGGCATCAAACCAATTATTGGTGTTGAGGGCTACGTTTCTGACGGGCCACGTCAGGAACGAAATCCTCAAAAGCGCTTCCCATTCCACATGACTGTGCTGGCGCAAAACAACGTCGGGTATCGAAACCTTATGAAGCTGGTCACCGCCTCACATCTCGAAGGGTTTTACTACCGCCCGAGAATGGACCGAGAGATTATCGAACAATATTCGAAAGGGTTGATCGTACTTTCAGGGTGCCCGTCGGGCGAGTTGGCTCGTTCCATCAAAAACGGTGACATGGACTCAGCCCGAGAAACTCTTGAGTGGTACGGCAATGTGTTCCAAGACCGGTACTACCTTGAGCTCATGATGCACGAACACGTGCCAGAGCAAGCTGAAATCAACGAGGCGGTAATCCAGCTCAGTTCTGAAACAGGTCTGCCACTTGTTGTCACGAACGACTCCCATTATGTGCGACGGGAAGATTACGACGCCCAGGACATCCTTACTTGTATTCAGACCAACTCGAATATCAAGGATCCCAAGCGTCTCCACATGGAGGACACGTCCTACTACATTCGGTCTCTGGAGGACATGAAGACAGAGTGGGCGCATCTTCCCGAAGCGCTAGAGAACACGGTCAAAATCGCAGAAAGCTGTGAGATCGAACTTGAGTTCGGAAACACTCTCGTCCCTCGATACCAAACGCCGCAGAACAAGTCTTCGATGGACTACCTTCGGGAGCTTTGTTACGACGGTTTAAAGAAGCGGTTCGAGAATCCTTCTGAAGAAGTGTTAGAGCGACTCGAATACGAACTGGGGATCATCGAAGAAACGAAATTCTCAGACTATTTCCTCGTTTGCTGGGACATTTTCAACTTCGTGAACGAGCGAGGAATCCTTTCCGCTGTTCGTGGGTCGGCCGCTGCCAGTCTCGTTCTTTACTGCCTTGAAGTAACACAAATCGACCCAGTTGAGTCTGACCTGTTCTTTGAGCGATTCTTGAACATAGAACGCCGCGAGATGCCTGATATTGATATGGACTTCGCCGACGATCGTCGCGAAGAGGTCATCAAGTACTGCATCGATCACTACGGGCGTGATCACGTTGCCCAGATCATTACATTTGGAACACTCGGCGCGAAAGCAGCAATCCGCGATACGGCCCGAGCAATGGCACTCCCGCTAGATCTAAGCGACAAACTCGCTCGGATGGTTCCAAACACCCTCAATATCAAGTTGAAGGACGCCATCCAGGAGTCATCGGAACTCCAATCAGAGATCAGGCGTAACCGGGAAGCTCGAGATCTGATCGATATGGCGCAAAGAGTTGAAGGCTCTGTTCGACATGCAAGTACCCACGCAGCTGCCGTAGTTATCAGCGAGGACCCTCTAACCGACTACGTTCCGCTCCAGCGTTCAACGAGTGGAAAAGAAGATGCGAGTCCGACGACGCAGTACTCAATGCACCCAGTTGCTGACGTCGGTCTGCTCAAGATGGACTTCCTCGGTCTAGCCAACCTGTCGATTCTCGACCGTTGTGTGACGTTGATCGCTGAAACGACCGGAGAACATATGGGCGTATACGACGTGCCCATCGACGATCCGAAAGCGTTTGAAATTCTGGGTGAAGGCGACACATTTGGTGTGTTCCAGCTCGAATCCGAGGGGATGCGCAAGAACATCAAGCAGCTCAAGCCGACCAACATTGGTGACCTTGCTGCAATGATCGCTTTATACCGGCCAGGTCCGATGGATCACATTGGAACTTTTATTGATGCAAAGCACGGAAAAGCGGAAATCACCTACCCGCACGAGGACCTGAAAACTCTCCTGGAACCAACCTACGGCGTGATCGTATACCAGGACCAGGTGATGCTGATCGCCCAGGCGTTCGGCGGTTACACCCTCGGTGAAGCGGACATCCTGCGAAAAGCGATGGGTAAGAAAATCGCATCAGTGATGGAAGCTGAACACGAAAAGTTCACGACTGGTGCAATCGCTAAGGGCTACACGGCAGAGCAGGCCGACACAGTTTTCAAACTGATCGAGCCGTTTGCTGGTTACGGGTTCAACAAGGCGCACGCCGTTTCGTACGCCTACATCGCATACTGGACCGCCTATTTCAAAGCTAACTACCCGGTTCAGTACATAGCGGCAGTGTTGGATTCTGCCTCTGGAAACCCCGAGAAGGTCGGTGTCGCAGTTAGAGAGGCAGCGCGCCTTGGGATCACGGTCAAGCCTCCTAGCATCAACCACTCACACAGTGGTTTCACCATCGAACGGGACTCTGACGGGAATGATGCCATCCGATTCGGTATGGCTGCCGTAAAGAACGTCGGAGCAGCCGCAGTAGATCCGATAGTTGAGCTTCGAGAGACAGGTGGCCTGTTCAAAGACATAGAAGATATTTGTCGCAGGGTCGATTCAAAATCTCTGAATCGACGGACCCTCGAAAGTCTTATCCGCGTTGGTGCATTTGATGAATTCGGTGGTCGCGGCAGTCTTCTCGAGTCTGCTGACCGAATAATCGCTGCAATCCAACGACAAACCAAATTGCGCGAGTCCGGTCAAACATCAATGTTCGACATGCTCGGCGAATCGGTTCCAGTACCGATGGTCGAAATCGAGATTCCCGAGTTCGACGACACTTCACCTCAAGAGCAAATTATCTGGGAACGCGACCTTCTAGGTGTCGAATTGACGCAAAGCCCATTCACGGCAGAAATGCGGCGAATGCAGGACCAGTTCGTGGTGTACGCAGAAGAGATCACCGAAGAAATCGCTGGTCAAAAACGCGCTGCGCTTGGCCAAATAGAGGACGTCCGAGAACTCACCACACGTCGGGGCGAAAAATTCCTTTCACTGAAGCTTGCCTTGCTCAGTGGATCAGTTGAGCTCGTCGTCTGGCCAAATATTCTCGAAACCACGGAAGAACTGTGGCAGGCAGGACACTATGTCACAGTGACTGGAACTGTTCGAGAACGAATGGGTCGTGTTTCTCTATCTGTCGAAACGGCGAAGGAATACCAGCTCGGTTCCACAGAGAACAACTCGATTGAACCTGAAGCTGCGCCTACAGTCGTTGCAGGCTTCAACGAGGCAAGCGAACCTCGTCCGGTCATCAATGACCCGACTCCTGCCGCGTCAACCAATGCCCCGTCTGTTCGTGAGCCAAAACCTGACTACCCGAAACCACCAATCCCTGAATCAAAACCCGAGGAAACTACTCTGGCAACCGAGATCGAATCCAATACATCAGTCGAGGTCGATTCAAGCATCGACGATGAATACAAGCCTGGCACCGTTACGGTAAAGGTGCAGGAAACAGGGGATGCTGCTGAAGACAGATATCGTCTCGAAGACGTGATGACCCTGCTAATGGAGTACCCTGGAAGCGATCCCGCACAACTCGAAATCGACACTGGGGTGGCAATCGTACGACTGGATATGCCGTTCACCGTAAAGTCCGGTCCGGTGTTGAAACAGCGCATCAGTGAATTGCTTGGCGAAGAAGCAGTTAGTCTCGCGTCTGTTTAAAGTCACTCAGTAGATCGAATGCATAACGCATGGGCTGGGAAGTTTTTACAACCGCACCTGACCAGGTAATTGGAGAAGCCTGGTGCGAGTTGATTCGTAATGCAGGTATCGATTGCAAACTGCAACCAGGTGACTCAATAGGATTTCTTGGCGTTTCGGTGATGCCCGTGAGGCTAATGGTTCCTGAGATCGAAACTGAAAACGCCAAAAAGATTCTTGATGACTATCTCGGCGAGAACGCATCAGAACCGCACGAGGACGAGTAACTAGCTGCTAACCCTCAGACCTTCCATTTGGAGAAGGCGGGCTTTTAGAGGCAGTCCGGCTCCGCCGAAACCGTGGAGTTTTCCACTCGAACCGATTACACGGTGACAAGGAACCAGCAATGCGACTTTGTTTCTCGCCATTGCTTGACCAGCGCCACGAGCCGCTCGAACATTTCCGGCTTGCTCGGCAAGCCAACGGTAGGTTCGCGTTTCTCCCGCCGGAATCGACCGGCACGCTTCCCATGCCTGCTTGAAGAATGGTGAAACGAAACGGGTGTCGATCGCAATTTCGCCTAAATCGACCTCAGCTCCATCACAGTAAGCCGAAATCATTGCCTTTTCGTCTACGAATTCATCGGGTGAATGCTCTGCTTCTGAAATCTCAGGTTGAACGTGGTCCATTGCAGCTTCAGGCTGTTGTTCTGGCAGACTCGCTCTCAAAATTCCATGCTCACCACCGACCAGAGCTACCCAGCCCATCGAAGTTTGGAAAACGTCGTAGAAGAGCGGACCGTAGTTTTTCAACTCGTAATTCCTTTGCCAGAGGCAGCTTGTGGGAGTTTGAAAGGGCTTCGCAATCGCAATTTGATCAGATGCCAGGCTATTGTGCGCCAATAGCGGTTCAAAGTCTTCGCTATCTTATCGTCCTCTTCAGTGTCAAATCTGGCTGAGTAGACCTCTCGCTGATATTCGATTGCAACCGACAAGAGCTCGTCTTCAACACGTGGAACCCAGAGAGCAACCCGTGACGCAAATTCCGTTGGTGTTTCGTGCTGTCGACGACGCATACCAACCAGCAAAGTAAGTCGTTCAAGTTTTGCATAGGACTTTTGCCGCTGGCTAAGTCCTCTCACACTGAATAACCACGCGCCATAGAAGATGATTCCTAATCCAACCATACCGCCCACAATTGCGAATGGTTGCCATGGAATACTTAAGGTCGGTTCATCCACGCTCAGAATTTCATCGTCTGCCTCACCGTCGTTCCGGGCACGCGCTTCCCGCGCAAGGCGCTCAAGGTCCGAAAGATCTTGCAGGAAATCGAGATCTTCTTCTGCGGAGCCAACTGCACCGGCAGCAAAGACATCGGTATTCGCCTCAGGTGTAAGAAGTCCTCGCACGAGGTCGACCGAACCCGGCGTGAACTCGTAATAGATCCAGCCGTACTCAGGGAAGTAAACCTGTGCCCAACCGTGGCGGTCTTCGTCTCTGACGAGATACATACCTGCCTCGGACACATAGTCACCCGGTGCCCACCCGGCGACGAAGCGAGACGGAACCCCAACAGACCGCAGGAGAACTGATGCTGCCGAACCGAAATACTGGCTGTAGCCCTTGATTTTGGAAACATCGCATTCAGGATCTTTGCTACTGCACGGCTCATCCTGCGTTTGAAACAAGAAGTAGAAAACTCCGTCGACTCCAAACTCAGGATGAGCCGTGCAGTTGCAAAGATCACCGCTGCCCAACGCTGTGCTCTGGGAACGAAATTAACAACGCC
>CAYYMP010000033.1:0-17686 GCA_964472915.1 uncultured Dehalococcoidales bacterium
TCGTGGTTATGCAATGTTGCTGCTTGATTGCTTGGTGCCCAGAGTTCCCAATCCGTCCTTCTCCGTGATGACCGTGGCGTAGCGATCTCGTATCGCGTCCCTGATTCCGTCAGCCGTGGTCGGGTAGTCCCGCAATTTCAGGCAGTTTTGAGCTACGTTCGCGAGCACGTTCCCGTGTGCGTCGCATCGCCCCGAAGTGCCGTTTGGAACTGCCTGATGGACTTCTGAGTTGTACTGACCTTTCTTGGCGGTGAGGATTGCCAGTGCTTCTTTTACTTCGTCGATGGGATCGAGAATAGAACCACGTGTGTAGGCATTGATGTGCGCTACGTGCAGTCGGCCATCGCCAACCAGTTCGGGCACTTCTCGTAAGCCATCAAGTCGACTCCCGGTTTCCTTCGTTCCGACATGGAAACCGATGTAAGCGAGTTGCTGATTGCATTCGGCAATGATGTTTGCGGTGACTTCAGGTGTGAACGGATCGTAGCCACCAATGATCTTTACGCCATAAGCACCACGTTTTAGTGCGTCTGATACGAGGTCTCGAACCTCCGGCGGTGGCGGGTCATCATTCGGGATCGTGTCGCCAGGTCGGAATATATAAAGCCCGGCGATGTTTAGACCGGCGCCCTTGCGCTTCAGTCCATCCATCAGTTGCTCAGGCGTGCCGCCGAAATCAATCGCGGTAGTCACGCCAGCAAGTGCCATCATTCGGTGTCCGAGAGCCGAATCCCACGTGGGTCTTCGACCTGCCACATGGACGTGTCCATCGATCATCCCGGGCATCACCCACTGACCGTTTACGTCCACGACTTCAGCCGCAAGATCATGATCGATACTTGCCTCGACCCGCACAATCTTGCCGTCGGAAACCGCAACATCAGCGACTTCCTCACGGTTGTTTGCAGGGTCGAGTACCGTTCCGCCGGTTACCAGCAGGTCGTACTTAGGCATAAACGCACCTCCTGGGTTGAATAAATCGGACTGGCGAAATTCTATGCCTAGAAGCTGTGATGCTGGTAAAAGGTGAGAACTCCGAACTTCCTACCTCAGTCGCGCCCTGTCTTCGAAGTGGGATTCGCCTCGTGATTTTGCGAGGTTGATCTGCTTCTGGCGTTCCCTGAATCGGTCCCGATCGTCATCCGAAAGAGAGTCGTAGCAGTTCGAGCAACTGACGCCTTCTTCGAACTTCGGTGACTCACGCTCATCCGGTGAAATTGGGTTCATGCAGCCAGAGCAGCGTCGGAATGGGAACGTGAGCTTGCCCAAAACAAAAAAGAGCTTCGCGACGCGAAGCTCTCTAATCGAACCGAAATCTGATTGAACTCAGTCAGTCATTTTGCTGATCGATATTTGATTGATGAAGTCGGACTTTATGGACGGATCCGATTTGAACACACCGAGCATCGAAGTTGTAGTCATCTTGGAATCAGGTTTCTTGACACCTCTTATTGCCGAACACATGTGAGAAGCGCTTGTAATCACACCGACCCCAAGGGGCTCGACCAGGGTAGAGATAGTTTCGGCGATCTGCCTGGTCATTCGTTCTTGAACCTGAAGTCTTCGGGAGTACATTTCGACGATACGAGGGATCTTAGAAAGACCGACGATTTTTCTGTGTGGAACATATGCGACGTGCGCCTTGCCGAGGAACGGCAACATGTGGTGTTCGCAGAGGCTTTGAAACTCGATATCGGAAACTACCACCATCTCACTATGTTCAATGTCGAATAGAGCTCCGTTCAACAGTTCAGTCGCATCTTGTTGATAGCCAGCGAGTAATTCAGAAAACATCTTAGTCACGCGCTTGGGAGTATCGATCAAACCCTCTCGAAAGGGATCTTCCCCTACGCCGTGAAGAATAGTTCGCACCGATTCGTGTAGAAGTTTTTCTCGCTCTATTTTTTCCGTGGGAGTAGTCATAACTCTGGATCTCTTTTCAACTGTGTTGTTATCGGCGATTAGTTTTGGAAAGTTCGACGAAACTCATGGCTGCACCGATCATCACTATCAACACAACGATGAATGTGCCTGTCACTACATAGGTTGCGTTCATTTCAGCTTTCCTTCCAAGGCAACGCCCAGACTCAGGATGGAAGGGACCCAGATACCTACAAATATCGCTTCTAATTCCGAATCGTCACCGAAAAACCAAAGGGCCACGGATATTAGGAACGATAAAAAAGCTGCCGCCATATACAGCCATGTGAAGCGTGAAAAATTTTGCATTGGGAATAATCTCCGGTTACGTAGGGCTCAGTAAGTACTGTGGAATATAATAACAAAAATAACAAAGAAAGTGGATATAATAGACACATGGGTCAGGCGCATGACATTGCCATGCGCCGGCACAGCCATTAGAAGTCAGTCGACGTCGGGTTTGCTCAGAACCAAGACAAAAAGGCTGTGGAGATTCTGGCTATTCCTGTGGGAGTTGGTAGGTGGCGAGATGAGAAATCTCAACAACTGCGTTATTTGGTGGGTTCGGAAAGATATTCGTTTGAAAGACAATCCCACACTCGTTCGGGCAGCTCAGTTGGGTCAGGTAATTCCGGTTTATATATTGGATGAAACCTCTCTTGAGCTGCGGAACGGGAGTTTCCGAGGCTTTCTAACGTCTGCCGTCAGGTCATTAGATACAGAGCTTAAGAAATATGGATCTGGGCTAAATGTAGTCGCTGGGTTGACGGCAGTTGAAATCCCTCGCCTGGCGCTCGAATTCCAGTGCACCGTGTTCACCCAGGACGATTTCACTCCCGAGATCCGGAGGACATTTAAAAATCTCAGTTCTCAAGTCGACCTCGTTCTCGTAGACGGTGCGACAGCATTACATCCAGCGGCGCTTCTCAAGGATGACGGTAGTCCCTATAAGGTCTTTTCTAGTTACCGAAAAAAGTGGATGGAGGATTATCGAAGCAAAGTTCAAAATGTTGATCCCTCGTCAATATCCTTTAGCAACCGTCACATCGTCGAATCTAAATTTGACCCCCCCCATATTCGACTGACAGACACGTCAGCGAGCGTTCAGCGCTCAGCCGATTCATCAAATTCAAATCCGAATCCGGCGCACTCTGGAAGTACGGCACGAATCGTTCACGAGTCGATTTGCAGTCGAGCTCTGGACTCTCTCCCTATCTAAACCTCGGGCTTGTTTCTGCTAATTCACTTTTAGACGAGACTTTTGTGTTGCTCCAAGATAGTGAATTGGATCAAGGATCGCGGGAGTCAATAATTTCTTGGCAATCGGAACTTATCTGGAGGGAGTTTTTCATATCTGCATTGTTTCACTTCCCTGAAACGCAATCTCAGAACTTTAATAAGTCACTGAGAGGTATCGATTGGAACGAATCTGAAGAAGTCTTTGAACGTTGGAAACAAGGCCAGACTGGATACCCGATCGTCGATGCAGCCATGAGACAGTTATGGCAAGAAGGATGGATTCATAATCGGTTGCGCATGATCGTTGCTTCATTCCTTGTAAAAGACTTGCTGATCGATTGGAGGAAAGGTGCGGACTGGTTCGCTCAAACTCTGGTTGATATTGACGAAGCGGCGAACGTTGGTGGCTGGCAATGGACTGCCGGCACCGGTCTGGATGCAGCGCCTTATTTCCGTGTATTTAATCCGGTAACCCAGGGTGAGAAATTTGATCCGTTCGGTGAGTACGTTCGAGAGTGGGTGCCAGAATTGAGCAACTTTTCTGACAAGTACGTTCACAAACCGTGGGTGATCGCTGAACATAGAACCCGACCTAATATGATCGGCAGCTACCCGACACCAATAGTCGATCACAAGGCGGCCAGGCAATTCGCACTCGAGGCATTCAAGAAATCTCGATCCTTGGCGGTCGAATGATTGCGAATTCTCGCTACTCCCGACCACAAGATTGGAACCAAAAAAAACGGGCTTCGTCGAGATGAAGCCCGTTTTTCATTCACCGTAATTCGGTGCTATTCATTCGAGTCCTTATCAGATTTGCGCCTGAACGCGATGAGGAATACTGCTCCGGAAGCGATCACCGCCAGCGACGAGAATCCGGCTATAGCAATCACTGGATCAAGCCCTGCTTGTTGAACGACGATCACAGGTGCTTGCGTACCATCCGCTTCCGCTGATCTTTCAGCTTGAGCGACAGCATCCTGAACATCAGAGTCGCTAATTGAGAATCCGTCTCTCCATCGCGCTGGTGACTCACCGCCATAGTCAAGCTCGACGTCGAGGATATATTCACCTGCCGCGAGGAATTCTTCTGTGCGTATCCTGTGAATCACCCCAGTTCGAGGTAAGAACAAACCGAGGGATACCGGCTTCTCTTCGATGACATCTCCACCCGGGGCCTCGATTCTGAGTCGACCATTGGGATTCACAAACGTCGTTCCGTCGTTCGATAGGTGGATTCCGAATGATGGCATGCCGTTCGCGTGACCGGTGGACACGTGGTCGATTTGCAAATCAGGAATCAGCTCGCCAGGTGCAGTCCCAAGAATCAACACCACAGCGCGTTGCACGCTCGAAACTGATAGGGCCGAAGATCCGGTAGTTACCTGTACGTCTTGAGCGACGATTCCGGCGGCGAGTTTTCCTGCCGGTGGTTCGTCCGGGACTCGCAGCATGCAGTCCACTGACACTGCTGATTCCGCCGGGACTGTGACCTGTTCCTTTTCAAGGAATATCCAACTTCCCATCAATTCCGGATTCCGATCAAGATTCTCAACAACAACACCGCCTGCAGCCCCGGTCGCACCGTCTGCTGGATAGAGCTGGACCGTCACCGGTTCGGTCGAATGATTTGAGATTCTCAAGGTGTCTTCAATCTCTGATCCGGGCAGTAAGTCGTAGATAAAGTGCGAGTCATCCGAGTTTTTCGGGCTCAGCTCAAACGGGATACCGCTTGCGCTTGCAAGAACTGAATTAATGGTGATTGCCGTCGCTATCAACACCAGGCAAATTACTAACTTTTTCATAACGAGTCTCCTTCAAATTTTCTGGATATATAGAGACTCGCCGGTGGACTCATACCGCAGGTATTCGTAGTGCAGGATTTAGGTAGGAAAGCTTCTGGTGCTGGTTAATAAAACAGGGGTCGGGCAGAAATGCCCGACCCCTGTATGACCCAAAGTCGCAAGGATAGTTTGAGCGTTTTGGTTAGAAGGAGGAAACTTCCGAGCCGTAAAGCGTGTATGTAACGGTTGCTTCGTACTCACCTGCAAGTTGTAATGCAGGAATTTCAAGCTGGTAGTCAGCATCGAAGCTGTAGGTACCCATTCCGTAATCCTCACCGGCCGACGCGAGAGTGACTGCGGAGTCGATGGCCGTGTATGAGCTGATGCTCGATACTGGACCTTCTTCTTCGTCAATCGCCTGTCCGCTCGTTCGAGCTAGGTTATCGACCTTCACTGAGAAATTCTCCGCGCTGATTGACTCGCTAGCGATGTCGCCCTGACCTGCAAAGTTGGACGATTCAACGGTCACGTACCAACCAGCCGCTGTACCACGGTGGTCCTGAACGACGATGCCTGAAGTGACATCACCAACGAGCTGGGCATCTTCGCTCCAGTTCGGGTCGTCACCGTCGCTGTCGGTCAGATCCAACGCTGCGGTGTTTGAGACGGAAATCTCGCCCCCAGCGATAGTAACCGCTGCGTCTTGTTTGTCCTCGTCTGCGCTGGCGAGACCAGGTGCAAATGCACCCATGGCGAGGACGATTCCAAGTGTGATAGCCCAGAGCATACGCTTGCTGAAGCTAGAGTGTGCAAAGAGATTCATTTCTGCTTCCTATTACTTGTTTGCTTCGGGGGCCTTCCCCGTTTGCATGAATCCAAAGTTCATTCACTCACTGATACTTTTCGCAGGTTGTCAGCAGGAAATTTGTAGGTAAAGCTGGACCGATAAAAATGGATTCCTGCCGGATTCCTACAGAACGTGTGCATAGGTCGTTCACTCTGGCTTTTATGACCACGCGTACACGCAAACGTTTAATAGCCCCGAGCTCGATCGACCATCTCTTTACGTAACTTGAATCGATGCGGAGGATACGGCTTATCCCTGTGCCGGTTTTGGTGATCACAGGTATGTTCGCTGTCCTGATCTCTGTTGCGAGTTTCATCGGTGCACGTGAAGTTGCGCACCACTCTCAGGATCACCTGATCGAAGCCCAGGATGGTCTTGCTACAACCGTTCAGGCAGGCCTTGAGGCAATCACAAGCGACATCCGGGCGGTGGCAACCTTTACCGCACATACGGAGATGTTGGACCAGGATAGGTTTGGACGATTCGTAGCCGACGTAAAGTCACAAGGACTGTGTGCTGAATCAATTCTTGGAATTGGTTTGGTATCGAGCTCAAGTGATGACGACGAAGGCTTTTACATGGGACCACTGGACATCGAGACTCTTAATTCCATAAAAGCGTCGGCCCAGTTCGATTCTGGAGTCGCTGAGCTCGCTACGAGTGATGTTAGTTACTACGCAGTACCTATTGCAGATTTCAAAGATGACATGGTGGTCTTCTTAACGAAGGTTGACATCAATGAGCCCAATTCCCGGGTCGTGTTCTCGATTCACGATTCGGACTTGTTGACCGATTCTCTCGTCCCTGCAAACTCAGGAGTTCACGGTGTTGAGGCGATCGCTATGGAGATTGTTCATGTGTTTACTGGACAGCTCGTAGGATCAGATTCCTTCGACCAATCGGATTCAGCGGACGTTCGTCTAACAGTGCCCCCCTCCAAGTTCGAAGCGAGCGGGACAGAGTGGTCTGTGAGATTGCTCGCTCCCGGCGATTTTGCACAGCTCCGCTCAGATAAATCGGTGATCCCTGCAATAGTCGTTTCCGGTCTCGCGCTGATGACTATAACCATCGGCATTTACTACATCGTTTACCGACCAACCGAATTGCTCCGGAATCGGGCGGTAAAGGCGGAAGCTGATTATCAGACCGAGTTGGCTGTCAATTCTCGACTTGAGACTTCTGTTGACCTTGTTATGCAGTCGGCGAGTGAAGGAATTTTGCTGGTCGATCAGCACCGCCGGATTATCTGGATCAACGATTCCTTTAGGGATCTGTTCGGAATTGGCGATGATGTATGGGTCGGGCGAAGTAGCACAGAACTTAAGCACACAATGGATTCGGTATTGAACTCGTTTGATTCAGAATTCCACCAGAATGTCGATGACATCTATTCCGATACCAACCGCAGGTTGCATGGAGAGGTGTTTCAGATTCCGGGCGTTGCTGGCGACAGGTTTGTGTCGAGAAGCACTGTTCCTGTATCCCGAACGGACGGACAGTACTTAGGAAGATTGTGGATATACAGCGACGTCACTGAGATGCAGAAAATATCTGATGCCAGATCCAATCTAGTCTCACACGTTTCGCACGAATTACGTACTCCGCTCCCCACGGTGATGGGGCATGTGTATTTGCTGGCAGATGGATTGCTGGGTGAGTTGAGTGATGATCAAAATCGGTCGGTTAATGCTGCCTCTTCGGCTCTTCACCGGCTGGGAACCATTCTTGACGATCTGTTGGATGTGTCTCGAATCGAAACCGGAAATCTGGAGGTTTTCTTCGACCAGGTTTCTGGGGTCGATCTCATTTCAAAAATCGTGAAAGAGTTTGAGCTTAAATTCCGTAGTTCAGGGATCGGTCTGACCTTCAACTCCATCGGGGATGATCCCGTATGGCTTGATGCGGTGCGTTATGGGCAGGTGGTCACGAACCTACTGTCGAATGCTGCTCGTTATACCGATGCTGGTGGCAGAGTCGACGTATTAGTTCGTAGTACCGAGAATAATATCGAGTTGCAAGTGACCGATACTGGTATCGGTATTCCTTCCGACAAGCTGGACGCAGTTTTCGAGCCGTTCTCTTCGGCACAAAACTTGCCGTCTAGAAAGCAGGGCAGCACCGGGCTAGGCCTGGCCGTTTCGAAGGGATTAGTTGAGCTTCACAACGGGACAATCACAGTCACCAGTAAAAAGGGTACCGGGTCACAGTTCACGGTCACGGTTCCGGCTGTTCAATCTGATTGGATTAGACTGGCTTAGCCGGTCGGTATCGGTAACCAAATCACCTTATACTGTCTCAATCATGTTCGGCATTGCACGATCTTGTTCGATCTTGGCCCGAAGATATCCGACGTACAAACGGACTGAACTCAAAGCAGCTTCCATTGCGTCTGTGCCCCAGACGAGGTCGAGAAGTTGGTTTTGACTGAGCACCTGGTTCGGATGTGACACGAGCGCTTTCAGCAGTCGAAATTCGTATGCAGTGAGTTGGATATCTCGCCCATCGACACTCACTTCGTGCGAATCGAACACCTATATTGACGCGGTCATCAATATAGGTGTTCGATTCTCCAGATGTTTTAGTAGACGAGCGGCGCATCACCGCTTCAATTCGCGCAACTAACTCACGTCCACCAAACGGCTTGACGATGTAGTCATCGCCCCCGCCGGTCAAACCCCTCACTCTGTCTTCTTCGCCACCCCTGGCGGAGATAAATATCACGGGCACTTCCGAAAGTTCTCGGATACGATTCAAAACCTCGAAGCCGTCATACTCGGGGAGTCCTACATCCAGTAATACGAGGTCCGGTCGGTGTTCATAGAAAGCTTTCACACCGCTCTTACCGCAGCGGGCAAGGTGAACTTCGTATCCCTCGTTTGCAAGTCTTACCTCGAGAATCCCGCTAATTTCAGGATCGTCCTAGATTGCCAGCACTGTGGCGTTTTGTTTCAGCACTTCACGTCCTCCTGCCACAAGTGTCTAGAACAATCAGGTGCGGGATCGAGAAGCTGTTAGGTTGGAAACGGTCGAGGTTGGTAACGGTGACGGTTAGTTGTGTGTTAGACAGGTAAAGCCGGGTTAACGCAACGTAACAAATCAGTCGTCAGTGGTCCGACTAACTACCACAGTCGCGCTCGGTCTTCGAAGTGGGATTCGCCTCGTGATTTTGCGAGGTTGATCTGCTTCTGGCGTTCTCTGAATCTGTCGCGGTCGTAGTCCGAAAGTGAATCAAAGCAGTTCGAACAGCTGACGCCTTCTTCGAATTTCGATGACTCACGCTCATCAGGTGAAATTGGATTCATGCAGCCGTAGCAGAGTCGATAATCGCCTTCGGCAAGTCCGTGTCCGACTGCAACTCGCTCGTCAAAAACGAAACACTCGCCTTCCCACAGGCTTTTTTCTTCAGGAACCTGTTCGAGGTATTTGAGGATTCCACCTTTCAGGTGGTACACCTCATCGAAGCCGAGTTCCCGCATATAGGCGGTCGCCTTTTCGCACCTGATTCCACCGGTGCAGTACATGGCGACAGCGTTAGGCTTTTCCTCTTCTTCAGTCTCCGCAAGATCCTGCGCCCAGGCAGGGAACTCTCCGAAAGTTTCGGTTTCAGGATCAACAGCGCCGGAGAATCTTCCGACTCCAAACTCATACGAGTTACGAGTGTCGACAATCAGAACATCATCTCGTTCGATAAGCTCGTTCCAGTCCTTGGGATCAACGTATGTCCCAACATCGTTGGCAACGTCAACCTCGGGGATGCCCATGGTGACGATCTCTTGTTTGACCTTCACTTTCATGCGCTTGAAAGCCCGCCCGCTGCTGGCTGAGTACTTCACTTCGAGACCATCTATTTCAGGCCAACTGTTTAGAAATCCAATGACGTTTTCAATACCGGAAGCTGGGCCAGCAATTGTGCCGTTAATACCTTCTTTGGCGAGAATCAGCGTCCCGTACACGTCTTCTGACCGGCAAAGAGAGAGAAGCTCATCTCTTCTGGTTTCAGGATCGTCGATATGTGTGAAGTGATAAAGGGCGGCTACGGTGAGGCTCATCGTGTGTTTTCGATTTGGAACGCCAAGCACCAACACGTGTTGCGCATTCCGGTATTACTGGTGTATTGAGCTAAATTCTATTCGAAATCGATAACTCTGAATGAATTGAGGTATTTACTAACCGCTGAGGTATCTGGGCCTGGCCCACCGAAGATGATCAAAAAGAAGCCTTTTCCATTTCCTGTCATGCACGCCACGTGTGTATCTGTTCGATCAGCCGTCACGGGTATCACACCAGTCCTGCCCTCAAGCGAACCGAAATCTAAAGGAACAATTTCAGTGAGCTCACCCTGTTGGAGCGTGGCATGAAAGTGCGCGTCAGCTAAACAACCAGCGGGTGCTTGCCACGGAGAACCGTCCTCGAATGCCCGAACTCGAATAGAGACATGTGGGTCTCCGGCTCTAAAGGCTGCGTTCTGTGACAGAGTCGTCTCTCTGAATCTTGGAGTCACACCCTCAGGGGTTGTTGATTCGTTGATATCCGAACCTGGTGGCAACAGTATGCTCCAGCCGAATTCCTCATCTCGGAATCGCTCCCCGTTTTCAGTTTCGGCTGTTGGCGATGCCGCCGGTTTCACTGTAGATGATGCCACAGCCGTCGGTTCCTGGGTTTGAGTTGGAGTAACCGTCAACCCAGTCGTGATGGTGGCTGTTGAAGCAGGACTTCTAGGTACTTCTGTAGGGTTCGTAAGTGTGTTAGCCGTCGGAGTGGAACCGTTCTCTATCGAATCAGCTAATTCACACGCAACCGCGCCCCACAAGGTCAAAACACAGACTGCAAAAAGTGTGAATTTCAACTTTGATTTCAATTTCGGAACCCCCGTAGATGTTGTCCACATGACAGACCAGTTTAGTTTCACAGTGTCGAGATTTGTCATGTAATTGGTGAAAATTTGGTTGGCAGCAATGGTCAATCGAAACGCGCAATACCTGGCAACTGCGGGAGTTGTATCTAAGAATTTGACGAAGTGAGCTGTCACCAACAACTCATGTGTTGGTGCTGGATTTCCCTACTCATGAAGTTAGAATCCGAGTTATATCGGATGTACTTTCGAACAGGGGGCTAGGCGAAGTTGGACGTTGAGAAGCTGCGGGTCACCCGCGAAATGGCGCGCTGGACATGCGATCCAGAAGCACTTGGATTTGATTCGACCGATGAGCTTCAGCCGATCGACTCGTTTATTGGTCAGCGCCGCGCCGTAAAAGCGTTGGAATTCGGTCTTGGGTTGGACTCTCCTGGCTACAACATCTTCGTAACCGGTCTCACAGGCACGGGCAAGAGCACCGTAATCCGTACACACCTGGCTGGGGCTGTTTCAAACGGGCAGGGGAGTCGTAGTGCACACGAAGCATTCGACTGGTGCTACGTCTACAACTTCGATCATCCGGACCAGCCAGCTGCGCTCAAGTTCCCGGCTGGCGATGGCAGGAAATTTACTGATGCCGTAGATGAGCTACGCAATACGCTGAATCGAGAGCTCCCCGAAGCTTTTGATGACGATGCGTACAAGGTTGAGATTCGACGAATCAACGAACACGCGTTCGAGCAGCGCAACGAGCGCATCACCGAAGCAGATCGAGTCGCCCGCGAGCAGAGTTTCTCAGTCCACTTCGGACCAGCAGGAATTGCTGTGGTTCCAATGCAAGGTGACGAACCGATGGATCAGGCGGCTTTCTCAGACATGCCCGAGGAAGAGCAGGAGAGGGTGAATGAGGCACGTCGCCGAATCCTAAGCGCACTTGACCAAACCATGGATGAGTTGCGCACGATTGAAGAATCACGCGTCAAGGCGGTCAATGAGGTCGACCGGCAGGTCGTCGCCAATGTTGTAAAAACTCCGTTCGAGGCAATCGACGAGCAGTTCGGCAAAACTGACGAAGCAAAATCGTTCCTGGGAAGCTTGCTTGTTCACACCCTGGAAAACATTTCTTCATTCAGGTCGGATGATTCCGATTCCCAGGGCATGTTGAGCCTTCAACTGTCGATGCCAGCTTCACAGATCCAGCGAGACCCAATGTTGCCGTTCAAGGTGAACCTGTTCGTGGATAACGCGAACGTCAGTGAGCAGCAAATCGTGGTCGAAGAGAATCCGACGTACGCTCACCTGTTCGGTCGAATCGAACGTCCACCAACACTAGAAGCTCGACCGACGGATCACACGATGTTGAAGGCCGGTTCACTCGTTCGTGCCAGCGGTGGATACCTTGTTCTTGAGGCGAGGGATGTACTAACCCAACCCGCGGTTTGGCCAGCTCTGAAGCGGGTGTTGAGAGAACGGGAAATTCGCCCAGAAGATCCTGCCGATATATTTGCGCCAGGATTCTTCTCCCAGGCACTGCGCCCCGCCGCCATTCCGATTGACGTAAAAGTGGTGATGTCGGGAGAGCCTGAGCTTTACTCAGCCCTTGCGCGGTTTGATCCAGACTTCTGGCAGGTGTTTAAAGTCCGCGCCGACCTTGATTCACAGACTGACATCACACCTGAGCGATTGCGTGAATATTCCCGGTTCGTAAGCAGTATGTGTTCCGATGCCAGTCTTTCGCCGTTCAGTAGCGGCGGTGTCTCCGCAGTGATCGAACACGCAGCCCGCATGGTCGATAGCCAGACGAAACTGTCCACTCGTTTTGGTCTGCTTGCCGACCTGGTTGTTGAGGCAGCAGAACAAGCTGCGGTTGCTGGCTCGAAAACCGTGGAAGCAAGTCACGTCCGCACTGCGCTGGAAGGTCGGATTGAACGTTCCGCACGGATCGCCGATGCCATCAGGGAGATGATGCTGGAAGGCACCCTGATAGTTGATCTCGACGGGGAACAGATCGGCCAGGTTAACGGTCTTTCCGTCTACGGCGATGGCGACGTCGTATTCGGTCGTCCGAGCAAGATTACGGCGCGTTCATTTATGGGAATGCAGGGTGTCGTGAACGTAGAACGGGAAGTTGAACTTACCGGGCAAACTCACGACAAAGGCGTCTTGATTCTTTCCGGTTACATCGGGGCAAACTTCGCAGTCGATACACCCCTCAGCGTGAACATTTCGATCGTGTTTGAGCAGTCCTACGGGATGATCGATGGAGACAGTGCGTCCTCGACCGAACTGTACGCAATACTTTCTTCACTGGCGGGACTTCCGATAAAACAGAACATTGCTGTGACCGGTTCGATAAACCAGTTTGGAGACATCCAGCCAATCGGTGGAGTGAACGAGAAAATCGAAGGATTCTTCGACCTGTGTTCTGCCGCAGGAAAACTTAATGGAGCAGGCGTCATAATCCCGGCGCGAAACCTGTCGAATCTGATGCTTCGGTCCGATGTTGTCGAGGCGATCGACGCTGGGACCTTCAGTATTTACGCCGTCGAGCACATCAATCAGGGAATCGAAGTTCTGACCGGCGTTGGGGCGGGAGAACGAGATGCGACCGGCGAGTTCCCCGAAAACACGGTGAACGGAATGGTCCGCAACCGACTTCGCGAATTCGCTGTTGGTCTACGCGATTTCGGCAGTGCGAAAAACGGGAATTCAAACGGCTCGGACTAGAGAGAGGTCGCTGCGAAAGCCGTAGCAGCGACCAGGGGCACGAAGCGTGCGATGTAGATCACTCCGTAGCTAACTTTGCGGGCGTGGTGACTCCCCGTCGAAACTGTCAATCGATCCAGCGGTATGAACCACGCGAGCAAGGCTGTCCCAATAAAACCCGCGACCAGCACAGTTCCCGAGCCTGTTATTTGATCCATCCGGTCCAGGAATGGTTGTCCGCCAAGCGTCAGGTTTGAATCCGTAAAACTCAGGGCTGACGGTATTCCGAGCATAGCGGTTACCGATGTTGCGACAACAGCTGCCTTGAACTTGCTCAGATTTAGTTCGTAGCGGACCGCCGTCATCGGAATCATCATTCCCCCGTAGCAAGAAGTGAACGCTGCAAGGAACAAAAGGACGAAGAACGCAACACCGATCAAACGCCCTGCAGCAAGATCGTTCAACAACACAGGGATGGCAGTAAATGAAAGCTGGCTTCCCGCATCGGGTTGTAGACCGAAGGTGAAGACAATCGGAAACACCATGAGCCCAGCGACCATCGAGATCGTTGAATTGGTCGCCGCTACAGCCGTTGTCGATCCCAACACGTTCAAATTTCGTGGTGCGTAGCTTCCGTACGTGATTAGAAAACCGAGCCCGATCGATAGCGAATAGAAAGCTTGTCCAGCTGCCATTCGCCAGGTTCGAGATTCGGTGAATTGATCCCACTCAACTGAAAAATAGAAATCTCTAGCTGCGCTGGCACCATCAAGTGACTGGCCATAAATCGCCAGTGATCCGACGATCAGGACTAGCAGAGGCATCAAGAACTTACTCGTCGCCTCCACGCCGCCAACTCCCTTCATTAGTCCGATCACAACCAGTCCGCAGACCACCATGAACAGCCAGAGCGATGTGTAGCCGTCGGTGAACTCAGGGAATGTGCTCAAGTTGCCAACTATCGCGTTCCCTGCGTAGCCGAGAGTCCAGCCGGTGATCACGAAGTAATAGCTCATGATCAGGACCGTCATCCCGACCAGGAACCAACCAAACCACGGTCCCCAAACGGGGTTGATGCTCCGAAAAACGCCGACAGGTCCGCGCATGATGTACTTGCCCGCGCTGACTTCGACGATCGCCAGAGGTATTCCAATCAGGAGTACACAGATCAGGTAGGCGACTATGAACGAGCCGCCACCGTTTTCGCCGACCATGTACGGGAACCGCCATAGATTCCCAAGCCCAACAACGCCCGCAACAGACGCAAGCACGTAGGCGCGCTGAGAAGACCAGTTAGGTCGCTCGGAAGTTTCTCGCGTTGGGCTCGGCATGATCAAAGCATACTAAGACGTGACCCACGCGGACCTACTGCTCGCAGCTTAGCCGTCGAACCAACGTCGCCAGATTTCATGGGCGATCTTCCCTCGGATTGTGGACGACCTGTCGAAGCTCGCGTCACTTTGACCGAAAATCGACTCAAAATCATTTCGCCACCAGAATCCCCAGCTAAGTACACCGGCGACCCAATCCTTTTCATGGGTTGCTCGTAACAACCCCTGGTGCATGGCTGCCTGAGTGAGTTCGTCTGTCTCAATCGTTGGTTGGGCCTGCGTTGGCTCGAACCACACCTGGTCCAGAGCGCCTTCTCGGGATTGGTAAGCAGCAAGGAAAATGATCGGCGTGTTTGTTCGGTCATACATGGGCTTGTAAACCGTCTCTAGTCGTGAGTCGATTACCGCCTCGATGTCGGTCGGTGCCGAAGACGCGCTCATTGAGTAGCTACCCCAGTCATAGATGATCGCGTAGTCGACGGCTTCGAACGGAAACCCGAAATACGAGGTTTGATTTTCGTTAACCCATTGAGCGTAAGCGATGGGGCCGGAATAGACGCCACGAACCTCGGTGATCAATGCTTTCCACCGATCAGCATTGCCCTCCCTCACTGATGAACCTAACTGCTTTCCGATTACGAACATCGACGCGTCGATTTCTTCCGCAAACAGTGCGTGATCAAGCGCAAACTCACTGTACTCATCGAACCAAGCGTCCCAGAACTCATCAGCTTCCGGATCGCCGGCATCGAGTAAATCGGCCTGCATCCCGATGTACTGCTCGGCGGCGTGCGCCTGACCCAGGCTCGAATCAGAGAACGGATTGTTTCGGTCGCTCAACATGCCGTCATAGTTCAACTCGAGCATGAGCCCAAATTTCAGTCCTCTCTCTCCGGCGCTTGATGCCAGTTCTGACATTTCGGTAGGGGAGAGACTCCTGAATCCGTTCTCCCACTGGGATTCGATGAGTTCCAGATCAGGAGGAGTCACAGAGTGGTAGGTGGCGTACTGGTCGTAGAAAACCCACCCGGCACCTGTGTCATCTATGGCGTCGAGGGTCGAATCCGTGTATTTCTCAAGGTATACGGTGGATACAAAGTCCATCAGCGTGTGACCGGATATGAAGTCAGGGCGCACCGTTTCTGGCTGCCACTCGGGCGCAGCAAAGGGCTGTTCAAACTCGACCGGCAAAACGTAGCTTTCGAACGTATCCGGCTCGAGGTCGACTGATCCGAAATCAGGAAACTCAAAACCTCCTGACGGATCCATCGTGGGGAACGGAAACCCTCCGGGCGGTCCCTCCGTCGGAAATGGCGCCATTTGAGTTCCAATGAGGTCGATCAGCGATCCAAGGTCAAAACCTGAAGAATCATCATCATCTTTCTCATCGTCCAACTGCCGCGTCACTGTGGGTAACGCAGTTGGGAGCGGACTAGTCGTTGGAGGGGCGACGTCAGGTACTGGTGTCGCGATCGCCTGTGGCTCCGTTGCTGTGGCAACAATTGATGGTGCTGAAGTCTCCGTTGATGCAGAGTCAACCACCTCGGCAGTAGCACTACATCCCGCTACGACCAACAAACCCAACAGGAGCACTGTTAACGCTGTAAACGGAAAAACTCGGGTTGCCAACGCGCCACCTCCTCTGGAAGGTCAACGCGATAATTTTCGTCCTTCAATCAGCAGATTTCTGTGAAATCGCGGCTTCGCTTTATGAAGGATTTATGAGGTAGCAAGGCTACCTGCGAGCCGAGTGGATTTGGCCTAATTCAGTTTGTTGGCGCGCATGTAGTCCATGTTCATTTCGATGCCGAGACCAGGCTTGTTCGGAACTCTTAGAGAACCACCCGAATTGTCGAGAGGCGTTTCGATGAACTGGTTGTACGTGCTGAGATCGGCGTTCGACGTTTCTACACGGTAGAAGTTAGGAACCGTGAGCATGACATGCGCACCGGCAAGAACATTGATCGGGCCGCTTGCATCGTGCGGTGACACAGGGATGTAGTACGACTCAGCTTGCGTTGAAATCTTCTTTAGCTCGGTAATACCACCGGTCCACGTGACGTCTGGCATTACGAAGTCAGCCAGTTCGTTTTCAAAGATAGGCACGAATTCCCAGCGGGTATGGAGTCGTTCTCCGACTGAGATTGGGACGTTCACTTTCTCTCGCACCTGGCTCAGAGCGTGATAACTCTCGACCGGCACAGGTTCTTCGAACCAGTTGATCCCGGCAGCATCCTCAAGGGAGTTACACAGACGGATTGCCGTCGGTACGTTAAACCGTCCGTGGGCGTCGATGAGGATTTCCATATCGTCACCGGCGTAATCGCGTACTTTGGCTGTAATGTCAGCTGCCAGTCGTTCGCCAGCTTTATCAAGCGTCCCACTGAGGTAACCAGCGTTTTGTGCCTGCTGTTCTCCGGTGTGAGGGAACGGATCGAACTTCATCGAGGTGTGACCGCTCTCGACGATCTTGTGAACTTCCTGCTCGATGCCCTCATCGGTCTCCCATTTGCTCTGGTCCGGATGGGTGTAGAGCAAAACGTCTTCTCGCACTTTGCCTCCCAACAATTCGTAAACCGGCAGCCCAAGCTGCTTGCCGCGAATGTCCCAGAGCGCAATATCGATTCCACTCACCACGTGAGTTGTCGCGCCGCGTGAACCCATGTAGGTAAACGATCGGAAAACCTTGTTCCAGATTCGCTCGATTTGTGTGGGATCTTCTCCGACTAGCAGATCGTTTAGCTGGTCGATAATTCCCGCGACAGCGCGGTTGGCGATCAACGTAGTTGTCGTGATTTCGCCCCAGCCAGTAATACCTTCGTCGGTCTGTACTTCAACGAAAAAATACTCTCCCCAGAACGTGCCATCGACCTTTACAAGCCAGGGATTTAATGAGGTGATTTTCATTCTTCGTTACTCCAGATTAGGCAAGGTAAATTACGACAAAGAACAGTAACCGAGAATGTGAGAACAAAACACCCCACCTGATCTTCAGGTGGGGTGT
>CAYYMP010000034.1:0-17469 GCA_964472915.1 uncultured Dehalococcoidales bacterium
TTGGCCACGCATTCGACACACGCCTCGTGTCGCCGAAGGAGCTTGATCACGCCGTAATCTTCGGAGACCAGCTAGCACGACACAGTCGCTACCCATCCCGCCGAAGCTAACACGACCACGTCCAACGTCTAAAAGATTCCTCCTCTAGAAAGACGTGCGGTCGTATCTGCGACAACGCTCTCGATCATCAAGATCGAGGGCGTTTTTCGTTAACTGATCAGGTGTTAGTGCCACTTACGTTCATCTTCGACGGTCCGAATTGGACGAGCAGGGAATGGTTTGTAAGGGTGCTTCGCCAATTCTGCTTCATCGATTTCGATACCGAGACCTGGCGCTGTTGGCAGCTCGATGTAGCTGTTGTGAGGTTCCATGTACCCCTTGGTGATACTTCGACACACCTCTTCCACATTCACGAAGTATTCGTAGATCAAGAAGTTCGGCATTGTTGCCGAAGCGTGAATTGCAGCTGCCGCACCTACTGAAGTCGAGTTGTAGCCATGCGGCGATATTCCGACATAGTGAGGTTGTGCCATAGCGGCAATTTGGGTTATCTCAAGG
The DNA here is from genome assembly GCA_964472915.1 of uncultured Dehalococcoidales bacterium. Taxonomy (GTDB): domain Bacteria; phylum Chloroflexota; class Dehalococcoidia; order Lucifugimonadales; family Lucifugimonadaceae; genus Lucifugimonas. Next base: position 559 of record CAYYMP010000034.1, read on the forward strand.
ATTCCACCGGTATTGCAAATGTCAGGATTGATGATGTCGGCGGCGCGCTTGTCGAAAACTTCACGGAAATCGTTGCGAGTATAGAGAGCTTCGCCGGTTACCACTGGAATCGTTGTGTGGTCTTTGACTTCACGAATGGCATCGATGTTGTCTGGGGGGCAGGGTTCTTCGAACCAGTACGGGTCGTACTTTTCCATTTGTTTGGCAACACGAATTGCGTTCATCGGGGCGAGTCGGCGATGTACTTCGATTAGCAACTCGGCGCTTGGTCCAACCGCTTCTCGAACCTTTCGAACAACCTCGGTTGCCTGTTCGAGTTCTTCGCGGTCCACGTACTCTCGCCAGGGACCGGGGAACGGATCGAACTTGAGGGCGTTGAACCCACGTTCTTCCACGAGGACAGCAGCCTTTTGTGCGACTTCGTCTGCGCTGCCGCGTGCCCAACCGTTCGCGTAAACACGAATTGACGGTCGAACTGGCCCGCCAATCAAGTTGTAGATCGGCGTGTCAGTCGCTTTACCAACGATGTCCCACATCGCGATTTCGATCCCGCTGAGCGCGCAATGCAGATCCATTGCCGAGCGTTTGGTCGCAAAGTCTTCGTGAGCGACGTGCATGAAATGTCGAATGTGGAACGGATCACGTTCGATCAGGTACCGTTTTAGCTGATCAATGTGAGCCTCAACCTGTGTGTCGCGGTCTGACTGCGAATACGCCTCACCCCATCCGGTGATTCCAGTGTCAGTCGAAAGCTTCACATAAATGAAGTTTTTGCCGGCTCCTGGATTCCATTTGATTACTTCGACATCGGTGATTTTCATGCTGCGCTCCGCTGGTGAGTACCGGTTGGTCACGTTATAGAAATGCCTACTGTTCTTGCTGCTCTTCCTCGTCATCATCCGAGCCGGCCTGGGCGCCTTCAAACTTCACCAACGCACCACCGATGCCTTCGATGTCGACCATCACTTCGTCATCGGGAAGCACCCACTGAGTTTCGACCACGCTACCGAGCATGACGATTTCACCTTCTTTGAGGTATGTTCCGCGCTCTGCCAGTGAATTGGCTAACCACGCAAGAGCCTCGTATGGATGCCCCATGATGTCGCCAGTTGAGCCCTGACCGATCTTTTGGCCGTTGATCGTCATTTTTCCAACGGCGTGACTGAGGTCAGGTGCGTCTTTGGCTGCGACCGGTTGACTAAGTACAACACCGGCGGCGAAGAAGTCATCGGCAATCAGCGTTGGGGTGTCGACATCCTCGTACTTCGTCCAACGTGAATCGACAATCTCGATAGCACTGAATAACGCCTGGACGGCTGGTTGGACAGACTCTTTCGTGAAGGGCGTTCCGGTAGGTTTTAGGTCGGCACCAATAAACGCTGCCAGTTCAGCTTCGACACCGGGACGAGAGTATTTTTCGAACTTGACTGACGTGCCGATGTAGTGAGTCGAAGTGTTGAATATTCCGCCAGCACAAGGTGAATCGATGCCAAGAAATTTCTGCATAACCGGAGTCGTGCAACCGATCTTGTAGCCGACTCTTTTTCCGACACCGGCCTCGTCTAGCAGATAGTGAAGTTGATTTTGAATACGGTAGGCCTCTTCGACGTCAGCTGGTCGATATTCATCTGGCAGCTGATCGATGACTTCGTTGCGAACCCGCATCAGCGCGAGGATGCCAGCCGATTGTTTTAGTTCTTCTTCGTTCATTCGCCGGGTCAAGCGTTTCGTCCCACTTTTGAGAGGTTAGTTTTCAATGATGAAACGTATAATCGCGCCGCTTACGCCACCTGTGTTTAGAAGACCACACGATTGTCGATAAAGATTCCTCGTCGTTTACTCGCCGAACTGATAACCCACGCACTAACTGACGACCCAAACGAGTGTTGCGGTCTCATTCTTGGAAACGGTGCAGGCGCGAACGAAATTCGACAGATGTCTAACGTCAATCGCAAACCGATAAGTCGGTACACGATGGATCCAGGTGAACTGGTTGAGGCGCAAGAGTACGCAAAGCGCACCGACCGCGAATTCGTTGCGATATATCACTCACACACGTTAACTCAGGGTTACCCATCGAAGACCGATATTGCGAACGCGCTGAAGGTGAGTGCCATTTCGACTCGGCACGTCATCGTGTCACTGGTCGAAAAAGCACGGCCGATCGTGCGGGCATTCGAAATTACTGCAGACGAAGACCGAAAGTCGTCCGTAGTTGAACTCGTGATCGAGACCGACGGCGAGCCGTACCGCTCAAGCGATTAACGTTTCTCGAGTGGGTTAGCCCTTGAACGTTATGTTGTTGCGGAACAACCACCACTCGAACGAATCGGTCAGCGCAAGCCAGCTAGCTTCAAGGATGTTTGCTGAGGCACCAACCGTGTACCAGACATCTTTATCGTCAGCTGACTCGATGACAACTCGAACGGCAGCACCGGTGCCAACTCCTTCGTTCACGACGCGAACTTTGTAGTCCGTAAGCCGGATTGCCGAAAGTTCTGGATAGGCGTCTACCAAACCCTTCCTCAGAGCACCGTCCAAAGCGCCGACAGGACCATTTCCTTCGGCTGCAGTGTGCTGGATTTCATCGCCAACTCTGACTTTTACAGTTGCTTCCGAAAGCATCGGGTGCTCGGAGCCATCCTTGCGCCAGCCGGTTCCAAACGAAGATCGACGACGGTTCTCAACCATCACCATGAAGTCGACAAGTTCAAAAGGGGCTTCGTAGTTCGGGAGAGCTCGTCGTAGAACCAGATCGAACGACGCTTGCGCACCCTCGTAAGAGAATCCGCGAGACTCCTGATCCTTGATGTGCTGGACGATCGTTCGCGCATCGGCATCATTGAGATCTTCCGCGAGACCCATCTCCTTGATTCGGTGCACAACGTTGCCGCGTCCGGAAAGCTCAGAAATGACTACATCATTCGAGTTTCCAACCAGCGCAGGATCGATGTGCTGGTATGCCTGGACAGAGCGCTGTGTCGCTGCGGCGTGCAAACCACCTTTATGGGCGAAGGCACTCGTTCCGACAAATGGTTGGAACGGGAATGGTCGTCGGTTCACTCGCTCGGATACGAAGTTGGAAACTTCTGTAAGTGAAGCAAGCTGGTCATCGGAAATGACCTTTAGCCCCATTTTCAAATTGAGGTTTCCGATAACGCTAACCATGTTCGCGTTTCCGGTTCGCTCTCCGTAACCGTTGATACATCCCTGGACCTGGTGTGCTCCGGCTTCAACAGCGGCAATGGCAGAAGCGACTGCTGTATCCGTGTCGTTATGGGAGTGAATTCCAATTGCGGCATCTTCACCTAGTTCTTCGCGAACAGCGATCACGATTTCAGCCACTTCGGATGGAAGCGTTCCACCGTTCGTGTCACAAGCGACGAGTCGTTCCGCACCTGCCTCGTAGGCGACTTTCAAAACTTGAAGTGCATATTCAGGGTTTAGCTTGTAGCCGTCAAAAAAGTGCTCAGCGTCGAAGAACACTCTCCGTCCCTGGGCAGTCAGGTATCGAACCGAATCTGCAACCATGGCTAGGTTTTCTTCGAGAGATGTTTGTAGAACATCTTTTACCTGGTACTCAGACGATTTGCCTACGAGTGTCAGGATTGGGGCACCAGTGTCGAGAAGAGCCTTCAGGGTGGGGTCGGATTCGACGTCTCCGTTCGCACGGCGGGTATTCCCGAATGCAGCGATTTGAGCGTGCTTCAGGTCGAGCGACTGAACCCGTTGGAAGTATTCGTCATCCTTTGGATTTGCGCCGGCGTATCCACCTTCGATGACATCGATTCCGAGTTCATCAAGGCGCTCAGTAATGGCGAGCTTGTCCTCTACAGAAAGTGAAATTCCTTCCTGCTGGGTTCCGTCACGAAGTGTCGTGTCGTACAGCTCAACTTTGTTAGCCATTTCGCGCCTGTTCTCCTGCTTACGCGTCGATATGAAATTGCTTCGGAAACGGGCACAAAAAAACCCATCCCCTGAAGGGACGGGTCGGAAAGACTCGCGGTACCACCCTTGTTCCCCGATTCGTTGCCGGACCGAGGCACTCAGTTAGAGCACACTGGTTATGCCCTCGTGCCTGGTAACGGGGCACGAACCCGATCATGCCTACTTGATCGTTTGTTCCGACCTTTCGGATGATGGCTCAGGAGTGATTTTCGCTCGGGGTTCGGTTGTCCGCTTTCACCGTACCGGACTCGCTTGCACCTAGTGCCGAACTACTCGTCTCCGTCGCGCAGTAATCTGCAGCGCCTTAAGAATCAATGCTACCACTGACAGCGACACAAGCAGAAGTATTCCCTCGCTATTGAACTGAAAAATTGATTGTTCGGTACACCGAGTCGATACTTGTCATTAGAATGTGGCGGTTCTTTTCAGCTACCTATGTAATGAGTCGGGAGTGTTTGTTGAGCGAAGCCGGACTACACGATCTTGGAGTTGTCAGCACAGTTCAGTGCGAGACGTTCGGAGAACCCGGAAATCGTACGTTCAACATCACTGCCAAAAGCAATCGCGGGGAAGCGACTGTTTGGATGGAGAAGGAACAGCTTTACCAGGTTGGTCTCTCTCTGCGGCAGGTGATTGTCACCCGCGAGACTCCACCAGATCCAGCTCCGTTCGACTCAGAACAAACGAATCCCAACGAATACATTTACGTTGAATTCAAAACCGGTGATATGGCCCTTGAACATGATCCGGCAGCTGACGTGTTCACGCTCAGCGCCCAGGACATGACCGGTGATGACGCACCTTCAGACGCAATAACCCACGTCAGGTTTAGCTTCAGCCGTGAGCAGGCCAATGAGATTTCCAAGCGTTCGGCGGAAATTGTCGCTGCGGGTAGAAAACCATGTCCGCTCTGTACAGCACCGTTAACTCCTGGTGTGAGCCATTTTTGCGTGAAGGTAAACGGGTACAACCCGACCGAAAACCCGATGGGGCGCGGAGCCGATTAGTAATGCAAGAGCGTGAAATGGACGCTCTGGCGTTTGATGAAAACGAAGTTATTGACCAGCTTCAATCCTGGCCGGTCAGTGGAATTGGACTTCATCCCGGTGGATCGAACTACGTATTCGTTGCACGGCTAACTGATCCCGAAAAGTTCGATCCTGACGATGAAGCAGGTCAAGAAGTCGATGAAGCCTCATCGATTTACGGCATTTACAAGCCTGCAGCTGGTGAGCGACCGCTAAAAGACTTCCCGCACGGCACTCTGCATTTGAGAGAGTTGGCGTCGTACAAATTGTCGCAGCGACTTGGTTGGCCAGCTATTCCACCAACAGTAGTTCGCGAGGGACCCCACGGTGAAGGCAGTTTCCAACTGTTTATCGACGCAGCCGACGCTGAAGACAATTTTTTCAGTTTGAGAGACGAACGCCTCAACGATTTCAAAGGTATGGCAACGTTTGACGTGCTGACTCACAATGCCGATCGAAAGGGCGGCAGCTGTATCGTCGATGACGACGGGAAGTTGTGGTCCATCGACCACGGATTGACCTTCAATCAGACGGCGCACCGTCGCACAGTTATGTTCGAATTCAACGGCACTGAATATCCTGTTGAGCACCTTAATGCGATTGCGGGTCTGCAAAAAGACCTCTTGGATAAGAGAGATTTCTGGGGAGAGTTACAGGGTCTGATAACCCAACCGGAAATCGACGACCTGGTTACACGCGCAGCCGAAATGCTCGACTCAAAAAACTATCCCGTGCTTGATCCTGACATTAACGTGCCCTGGCCAATGGTGTAGCCGAGCGGATGCCTATTCAACTAAGTAATCAAGAAGCCAAACGAATTGCGATTCGGGCGCAAGGTCTTGATTCGGGAAGACTGGATCGAACCGTAACCAAGGCCGACATCAGCAAGAGCATACGTGCAATGGGCGTTCTCCAGATCGACTCGGTCAATGTATGCGTGCGAACTCATTACATGCCAATGTTTTCGAGGCTTGGATCTTATGATCAAGGATTGCTCGAAGAGCTGGCATACGACGACAAAGATTTGTTCGAGACCTGGGCACATGAAGCGTGCTTCGTCCCAATCGAGGATCATGCGTGGTTCCGTCCTCGAATGGCTGAGTTCAGACCCTGGAAGCGGATTCAGCAACTAACGGAAGAGAATCCGGAGTTCCTGGAGAGCGCGTACGAGCAGGTAATTGCAAACGGACCAATGACGGCGTCTGAGCTGGACGGAGCAGGTAAGCGACAGGGACCCTGGTGGGGCTACAACCACGGCAAAATCGCGATGGAGTGGTTTTTCGGACGAGGTGATTTTTCAGTAGCAACTCGGAAAAACTTCACCCGCTACTACGATATTTCCGAGCGAGTTATTCCTGAGCAGCACTTCAATGGGTTCGCTCCTACCATCGATGATTCGAGGTATGAGTGGCTCAAGAAAGCATCGATTGCCCACGGCGTTGGGACAGCTCCCGATCTTGCCGATTATTTTCGGGTGAAAAATCCGGTCGCACGGCCAATTCTCGACCGGCTCGTTGCCGACCGCGAAGTTCAAATTGCTTCCGTCGAAGGCTGGAACGAACCGGCTTACGTTCCGTCGAAATTGATGTCAGCTGAACCGGTCAAAGGAAGAACGTTGCTTACACCGTTCGATCCGCTGGTCTGGAATCGTGACCGAATCAAGCGAATCTTCGATTTCGACTACAAGATCGAGATTTATGTCCCAGAGAAAAAACGGAAGTACGGCTACTACGTTTATCCGTTCCTACTTGGTGAAGATCTTGTAGGAAGAGTCGATCTAAAAGCCGAACGTGATAAAAGCGTTTTGCGCGTAAAAGGTGCTTTCGTCGAGGAAGGATTCGACCATGAGTACGTCGCTGAGAATCTTGCCGACGAGTTGAAACTCATGGCCGGCTGGCTGGGACTAAAACGCGTCGTTGCGGGTCGGCGTGGAAACCTGGTGGGCGAACTAAGGACTGCGCTGAAACGCTAAACGCGTTCCATGTAGAACACTGCGAACATTTCGTTCGGATCAGTCCAAACGTTCCTGGCTGCGAGTCCGGCAGTCAAAGCCATTCTTGAAAAAGTATCAACTGTGTACTTGTGGGAATACTCGGTCAGGATGGATTCGCCAGTCGAAAACCTGAAGGTTGCACCTTGAACATCGACAGTTTGCTCACAGTTTGAGATCAGGTGCATCTCTATTCGAGATTCGTGCTCGTTAAAAACGGCTTTGTGATCGAACTTTGAAAGGTCAAAATTGCCACCCAGTTCACGGTTAATCCTGCCCAGCACGTTCAGGTTGAACTCAGCTGTCACACCTCTGGCATCGTTGTATGCGGCGTGCAGGACCACACGGTCTTTGTCGAGATCGACACCGATCAAGACACCACCGGTTTGTCCTGCGACATCCGACATGTCTTGAAGAAGGTTCAACGCATCATGGCGCTGGAAATTTCCGATCGTGGAACCCGGGAAGTAGACAACTTTTCTTCCAACTCCCGAGCGCGGATTAGGAACATGGAACTTCTTTGTGAAATCGGCTGCCACTGGAAGCACTTCAATATGAGGAAACTCCGACTGGAGTCCGATTCCAACCTGATTGAGATACTCCCCCGAAATGTCGATGGGAACGTAACCGGCAGGTTGACGCAAATTTTGAAGTAGAAGCTTGGTCTTGATCGAACTACCACTTCCGTACTCAACCAGCAGTGCGTTTGGACCGATGACTTCGGCGATCTCTCTGACGCAGGTAGACATGAGTGCGGCTTCAGTCCGAGTCACGTAATACTCATCGAGTTCGCAAATGTCATCGAACAACTGCGAGCCACGTTCGTCGTAGAAGTACTTGCTTGGAAGCGTTTTCTGATCACCGGACAGTCCGGATAAAACGTCCTGGAGCATTTCGCTAGACGCGCTCGTTGTCTGATTACTGACTGAAAGACTTGTCATTCGTGGTTACCGGGTGTCTCTCGCGAGGCGGAACCCCATGAATTGCCATTTATCTTTGGCGTAGAAGAAATTTCTATAAGTAGGGCGAATGTGATTCGGAGGCGTTGCTACTGATCCACCTCGAAGCACGATCTGGTTTGCCATGAACTTACCGTTGTATTCGCCAATGGCTCCTTCTTCCGCTTTGAAACCGGGGAACGGTAGGTAGGCGCTTGCGGTCCATTCCCACACGTCACCGTACATTTGATGGAGCCTTCCGGAAGGCGCATCGGCAGTCAGCGGGCGTGGATGGAATCTGAAACTGTCTGAGTACGTTCCGCCATCTATGTCGGCATCAGCGGAAGCAATCTCCCACTCAAATTCGGTTGGCAAGCGATAGCCCTTCCACCGTGCGAATGCGTCGGCTTCGAAGAAACTGACATGCACAACAGGTTCGTCAGGGTGGACAACGCGAGGACCGGCTAACGTGTATTGCATCCAGCCGTCATCGGTCTGGAACCAGTACAGGGGTTTGTCGAACTTCTCCCAGTCGTTTTCTTTGAGAGCGTTTTCCTGAACCTCTGCCCACCCAAGTGATAGCCAGAGATCCGGACGGTGATAGCCACCATCATCCATGAATTCAAGATATTCGCCATTCGTGATCAACCTTGAGCTTATTTCGAAGGCATTCACGTACTGCTTGTGTTCAGGACCTTCATTGTCGAAAGAGAAACGGTCGGAATTCCAGCCGATGTCGTAAACACCTTCGGCGTATCTGAACCATTCAAGGTCAGGTACTCCGACCGGTGCAGGATCGGCAGGTCGCTCATACAAAGTCGGGCGGAGTGGGTTCATCGACAGGACGTGCTTGATGTCAGTAGCCATCAACTCCTGATGCTGCTGCTCGTGATTAATGCCCAGGATGATTACGCTGCGTAGATTGTCGAGGCTGCCGTCACGTCCCATCCGAGTGATGAGGTCGACCATTTTTTCGTCAACATAGTGCCGGTAGTCGTACACCTCTTTGACGGTTGGTCGTGAAATTTGCCCTCTACGTGGTCGACAGAACTGCTCGCCGACAGCGTTGTAGTACGAGTTGAAGAGATAGTTGTACTGCTTATTTAGCGGCTCGTAGTTCGGATAGTTGTTTCCGAGAACGAACGTTTCGAAGAACCAGGTAACGTGCGCAAGGTGCCACTTTGTTGGACTGACATCAGGCATCGACTGGATAACGTAGTCCTCGTTAACCATCGGCTCACACATACGCTCGGTGAATGAGCGAACACTCTGGTAGTAACGGATCAATTCCTCGGGCGACTGAGGGTCCGCGTTCACTGGTGTTGTGGGGCTCTGTGCGATCGTCATTCCTTCTCCTGCGTGGCAATTGGCGGCCAGATCAGACTCCAGCCCTAAAGCCTGTTTGTCTCTAGCAGTCTTCGCCGAAAGCGTAATCTACATCACGTACGGTGTTTGACTACGTTCCTGATCGATAAATTCTCTCAAACAAACGCCGGGGTGTGTGCGCTGCAGAATCTACTGTGATTCTGATGCCAGTGGAACGAAAACGACGCGGTGAAAACGTGCATCGAATGCGCACCGCCTGGCATCTCAGGTTTATTCGAACCAAATATCGAGGGTCGAGATCTTCGGTCGATCAGCGGAAGAGCGGGGAGAAATACCGGATGGCAAAAGCGGTGTTCAACGGAACGGTAGTTGCGGAATCCGAAACTTACGAAATGGTTGAAGGAAACATCTATTTTCCGCCAGATTCGATTAAGTCGGAGTACTTCACCGATAGCAATCTGAACACTCGCTGTGCCTGGAAGGGCATAGCAAGTTATTACAGTCTCGAAGTAGATGGTAAGCAAGCCACCGATGTCGCCTGGTATTACCCCGATCCGTCAGAACCTGCGATGCGCATCAAAGACTATGTCGCTTTTTACCCGCAGGTAGAAGTCGAGCGTTAAGCGCGACCAACCAGGTTCTTGATTCCACGCTGAATCGAGGCTCGAACGCCGGGTTTACGTGGCTCCAGGTGACTCGCTACGTACTCGACCGTTTTGGGCGATCCAGAAAGTACCAATCCTCGCCATTTACGGAGACGTTCGTACGTTTCGGGGTCGTTTGCGTAGTTCGCAGCCCATCCGTCAAAAGGTGTGAACTTCGATCGAGATTCAGTGGCATAGAACTTTCCACCTGCTTCCTTGACCAAAAGTACTGAAGCAGCAAAGTCCCAGGTGTGAGCGAAACCGGTAATTCCGAATTGCATCGAACCGCTCGCGACCATGAACTGGTGGTAGCAGGCACTACCCCCAATTCGGGTTTCTCCAAGATTGCCGTTTAGACCGTTTTTGACCTCGAAAGCACGTCTCAACCATCCTGGAATGCCGGAAAGCACTCCCGCTATCGGCTGACCAGAATCTGATCCAGGGTGAACGGATATCTTCTGGTCATTGATCCATGTGCCGTTGCCCTTTCGAGCACGCATGAGCAGATTGCCTTCGGCGTTCGGCCAGGGAACCCAAATTGCAGCTACTACCGGTTCACCTCGATAGAGCACGGCAGCAGAAATGGCATGTTCTGGCGATGAGTTCACAAAATTTGTTGTGCCATCGATCGGGTCCACGACCCACAGCCAGTCAGCAACCGCAGGGGGTTCGTCAGGTGGGTCTTCTTCGCCGAGCAGCATGTGCTCTGGAAAATCCTCAGCCATGACGGCTTCGATGATTTTCTGACTTGCCTTGTCGACATCCGTGACGAGATCTTTACCGGGTCGTTCACCTTTATTCGAAATCTCGAGAACGGTTCCAAACCGGCTTGATACAAGCTGCCCCGCTTTTTCGACCGCTCGTACAGTCGATTTTTCGATTAGTTCAAGATTCTCGTCGGACACGGTCGAGGGTTGTGATGCAGAGGTCAATCTAACTTCCAGGTAAGAGCGTATTACAAATGGAGATGGGAGAGGTCTGCTGCCGAACACCGTCACGGCTGCAGCTACGGTAAAATTCTACCCACCTCAATATTCGATTGCCCCATCTTGCACAGAGAGGTTCTAATTGACGTCGACCACAGGTACGAGGAAATTCCATAAAGACCGAGGATTGGTAAGTCGTATGTACTTCACCATGGTCATGCTCGGTTTTCTTTACGCCATATTTGCGCTGTTCCTATTTTCGGTTGGAATGCCGATCTACTTTGTAGGCGGGATTGTCGGAATCATGGTGCTGGTCCAGTACTTCATGTCTGATCGGTTGATCCTGGCATCAACCGGGGCGAAACAAGTGTCAGAAAGCGAAGCTCCTGAGCTTCACAAGATGATCAAGTTGTTGGCAGACAGATATGAAATGCCGATGCCGAAAGTAGCGATCATTGATACGCCAATCCCGAACGCATTTGCCACTGGGCGAAACCCGAAGAATGCTCTGGTTGCGGTTACTACCGGCATTCAGAGTCGACTGAACGACCGAGAACTACAAGCCGTGATTGGTCACGAGCTCGCCCACGTCGCCAACCGTGACATGCGAGTTCTTGCAATCGCTAATTTCCTGGTGACGCTAACCAGCTTCCTGATGACAATGTTGTTCTGGAACATGCTGTTCGGTGGCATGGGAGGCCGACGTAACAACAACGGCGGTGGAGTGATGATGGTGTACCTGGTGACACTCGCTGTGTACTTCATTGGTCAACTGCTGGTTCTCGCACTTACCCGATACCGGGAATATGGCGCCGACCATACCGGCGCGGAAATATCTGGTGATCCAGGTGGTTTGGCAGATGCTCTCGAGAAAATCAGTGGAACTGTTGCCAACATCCCTGACAAAGATCTACGAAAACTCCAAACAGCGAACGCTTTCCTCATCATCCCCGCCGCATTGAAAGGCGAGGGATCGATGCACCTGTTCTCAACCCATCCACCTGTACAGGAGCGGATTAAGCGACTTCGCGAACTGGAACAGCGAATGAAGTACGGGTTGAGCTAGCGTGCCATTTTTTCGGTCTACTAAAGCGCCCAAGTCGGATTGGTCGGCGATGTCGACCGTCATCAAGGCAGAAGCTCGGCTTCAAGCCGCAGGTGAAATAACGCCGTCACGACGTGCTGGTGTCATCTACAGAAACGACGATGAAGTTACGTTTCTGAGGGACATAAAAAACGAGTTGAACCCGGTGTTGTACTCCGGTGCCGGGGCGACAAAAACCGCCTTTGATGTTGTTGACGATGATCATGGCATGCGCTGGGTCGTTCTCGAAGATGGAAACTTTGAGGATCTAGTTTCGAGTGTGTTCACAGTTGGCAATGCTATTGGTGCCAATGGTGGCGCTGATAACTTGCTCGCAGCCGTCTTTGAGCTGTACTTCACCGGGACTGTTGAAGACAACACATACAGATCTGGTTTGCGAACCTACTGGATCTACAGGTACGACCGAAAATCGTTCTACCCGTTCGTTCCGACAGGCGATGAGGAAGGCGAGCGAGATCGACCGACCGAAGCTCAACTTGGACACGACCTCAGGAAGCATGGACTGCTCGTTGAGCGCTCCCTGTCCGAGTGGATGGGCTTGTGGGGCATCCCTTTTTAGCCAACCCTGATCGTCTCCTACTTTTTTAGATAAACCTGCCCTCGACGGATATTCGAACTTGCCCAAAGTCGCTCTCTACGTAAACCCATCGGAAAATCCTGCTCCATTCGTAAGAGCAATTGAACATGCCGAGGGACAAGCAGTGCTTGTGATGGAGCTATCGGAAGGTCTGCCAGATGACGCTGGCGGCCTAATGCTCGCGGGTGAAGAACCCCTGGAGGTTGCCTCCAATGTTCCCGCTGTGGTGAATGAAGCGATCGATCGTCAGCTCCCCGTCCTGGGAATCGGTTGGGGCATGCACGCGCTCAACATTGCTCTAGGTGGTGGGTTGCCCGAACCTAGCGAAGGACATGGACAACCGGGTGAGCCGAGCAAGCATCCGGTGTTCATTGCGCCTGGAGGAAAGATCTCTTACACCATTGCCGGATCTGGCTGGGTAACTGCTCCTTCAGCTCACACACATGCGTTGCGCCCTGGCCAGGTAGCTGACGGCCTGCTTTCGTCCGTCTACGCAGACGACCAGGTGATCGAAGCGATCGAGAAACCCGGTCGTGAATGGTTGATCGGTGTTCAGTGGCCTGCTCACGACTTCGAAAGCACCCCGAAAGGGTTTGACAGCTTGCTGCTCGCCCTTGTCGAACGCAGCGACCAATAACAGCGTTTTTCGACGAATCTCGCGTACGCGTGCGCACGTGCGTTGCGCGCACACGTGGGAAAGAGTAATGTTGAGGGGTTATTTTTCGTTCTGCGCGTCCAATTGGATTTCACGTTCGGAACCACTAACCCTCAGTGGAGTAATTTATGGTCAACAGCGACCTTGGTGATATTCGCCCCATTGGCATTGAAGAGGAGATGAAGGCCTCGTACCTGGACTACGCTATGAGCGTTATCGTGTCCAGAGCACTGCCAGATGTTCGGGACGGCCTTAAACCTGTGCAGCGTCGAATCCTCTACGCCATGCACGACCAGGGCATGCGTCCAACCTCTTCATACAAGAAGAGCGCACGTCTCGTTGGTGAAGTGCTTGGTAAATACCACCCACACGGTGACAGCTCCGTGTACGACGCACAGGTGCGTATGGCGCAGGACTTCTCGCTGAGATACCCGCTTGTAGACGGACAGGGTAACTACGGCTCAGTTGACGGTGACCCGCCAGCTGCAATGCGTTACACCGAGTGTCGATTGTCATCAATCACCGAGATGATGCTTGGCGATATCGACAAAGAGACCGTCGACTGGGGTGAAAACTTCGACCAGTCTCTGAAAGAGCCAACAGTTCTTCCTGCACGACTCCCCGCATTGCTTGTGAATGGTGCTTCCGGTATCGCTGTGGGAATGGCGACCAACATTCCGCCTCACAACGCTGCGGAAATATGTGACGCTGTCGTCCACTTGATCGGGAACCCTGACGCTTCCGTAGACGACCTTATGCGGTACGTGCAGGGACCAGACTTCCCAACAGGTGCTCACATTTGGGGCCAGGAAGGCATCCGAAACGCTTACGTGACCGGACGTGGACGAGTCATGGTCCAGGCAAGCCACGAGATCGAAGATGTTCCTCGTCAGGACCGAAAACGCCTGGTGTTCACGGAGATTCCGTTCCAAGTCAACAAGGCATCTCTCGTTGCCAAGATTGCTGATCTAATCAAGGCTCGAAAGATCGAAGGTATTTCGGAAATTCGTGACGAGTCAGACCGCAAGGGAATGCGCATCGTCCTCGAAATGAGGCGTGGAGCACATATACCTGTTGTTCTGAACAATTTGTATAAGCAGACCAACCTGCGTAATTCGTTCTCTGTGAACATGATTGCGCTGGTTGACGGCACACCTCGAGTTCTGACACTCAAGCAGGCTCTCCGACACTACATCGAATTCCGTGAAGAAGTTGTACGCCGACGAGCCGAGTTCGATCTGAAGAAAGCTCGAGCTCGACTGCACGTCCTCGAAGGACTTCGAATTGCGATCGACAACCTCGATCGAGTAATCGAGTTGATCCGAAACTCTGCAGATGTCGAGGAAGCTCGCGGGAACTTGATGAACGAGTTCGACCTGTCTGAGATTCAGGCGCAGGCGATCCTCGACATGCAGCTCCGCCGATTGGCAGCTCTTGAGCGAGAGAAGATTGAGAACGAGTACAACGAACTTCTGGCTCTAGTACAGCAACTCGAAGACCTTCTCGCTGATGCAGCCAAAGTTCTCGCAGTTGTCCGCCAGGAAACCCAGGAACTCAAACGCAAGTACGGAGATGAGCGACGAACCGTTGTTCATCCTGAAGAACTTGGCGAGTGGCGACGTGAGGACACAGAGCCTCATGAAGACGTAGTGATCACGCTCAGCCGCAACGGCTATGTGAAGCGCGTAAAGCTAGACACCTACAAGAAGCAGCACCGTGGAGGTAAGGGCGTCCGAGGTCAGCGTATGACCAAGGAAGACGACGTAACGCCGCACCTGCAGATAGCCGATACCCACGACTACCTTCTGTTCTTTACAGACAGGGGACGTGTGTTCGCCTCGAGAGTGTTTGAACTTCCTGCTGACCAGTCACGTAACTCACGCGGTACACCGGTTCAGAACCTCGGTTTCAATATGGAACCACGAGAAGAAGTTCATGCTGTGGTAGCTGTGTCAAGTTATCTCGAAGACACCTACCTGGTGATGGTCACCAAGAACGGTCAGATCAAGCGAATGCACTTACCGTTGCTGCGAAACATGAACCGCAGCGGTTTGAAGTGCTTCAACCTCAAGGGGGATGACTCACTTGTGAGTGCCGTGCTTGCTGACGATGACGAAGATGTGATCCTCGTTACCAAAGAAGGTATGTCGATCAGATTCCGAACTTCAGACGTTCGACCGCGGCAGCGTGCTGCTGGTGGGATGAGAGGAATGGTTCTTCAAGGCAAGGACGAGATCGTCTCGATGAACGTTGTCGATGACGAGGGCTACCTGCTGATCGTCAGCCAGAAGGGCTACGGGAAACTATCACTCCTTCGCCACTACACGCAGCAAAGGCGCGGTGGTAAGGGATTGATCACCCTGAAAGTAACCACTAAAACCGGCAAGGTTGCCGACTCAGCGGTTGTCAGCGAAGACATTCGAACTGATTCAACTGGGAAGCTGGTTTTGGTCAGTGAAAAGGCACAGGTGATCAGGACAAACCTTGGTGAAATTCGATCGACAGGCCGAATAGCTCAAGGTGTGAAGATCCAGGTGCCAGAATCAGGCGACCGAATTTCGGCTATCCGAGTGATTTCCGAACGACGGGAAGCCAGCGCAGAGGTTGATCTCGACACACTGGAAGCCAGCGAGAACGGCACGTCAGAAGCTGCAAGCGAATCGGTGGATCAGGTTGAAGCCGAAGAGGTTGAGGCGACCGAAGAAGAGTAGTCCTTCGACCCAAAAATCGATCTTGAGAGCGGGCATCTAGATGGTGCCCGCTCTTTCGTTAACTGACACCAGCATCGAAATTGATCGACTTAACGTACACCTGAACATGTTGCGCTCCGGCTGGTATTTGATCACAATCAAATAATGCTTTTCGCACTCGGCTCATTCGTGGCTCGCCGAAAATACGTGGTTCTCGCCACGTGGGCTGTGATCATTGCCGTGTCTGCTCCGTTCGCTCCAAGAGCGCATGAGTTTTTGAAACCGGGTGGGTTCTCGAACGAATCATTCCCATCGGTCCAAGCACGGCAGGTGCTGCAAGAACGACTAGAACTTTCGACCTTGTCAGTCGATTTTGTTTTCAGTCATCCCGAGTGGTCTCCATTTGATCCGCGGTTTTCAGATGCAGTTCTTACAGCAATACAACCACTGCTTGAATATGAGGAAGTGTCGTTTGTAGTTACTCATCTGGACGATCCGGAGCGAGTGTCACCGGTAAGCAACACCGTTCATGTGTCTACTGGATTAACGATTGAATTAGAAGAGTCAGTCCAGTTCCTGAAGATCGTTGATGCAGTGGTTGATCCGGGTCCATTGAAGATGGTGGTTACTGGCGGACCGGCTCTTTACCGCGATATCTCACTCGCCAGTGAAGAAGACCTACGGCGTAGTGAGACGGTTGCGTTCCCCATTGCGACCCTAACTCTACTACTCGTTTTCGGAACCCTGGTCGCTGCGATTCTTCCTGCAGCTGTCGGTGGCGGAGGTGTAATTGTCGGATTAGGGATTGTCTTCTTCATGTCCCAGGGAATCGACATGTCAGTGTTCGCCCTGAACATTGTGACGTTGCTCGGGATTGGCATCGGGATCGACTATTCCCTTTTCTACACCTCGAGATTCCAGGAGGAACTCAGGGCAGGGCAGTCCGTCGAGTCAGCCGTGGTCAACGCACAAGTTCGAGCCGGTCGAGCGATTCTGTTCTCGGCAGTCACCAGTCTTATCGGACTACTAAGCTTGATCGCATTCGACGTGATGATGCTCAGGTCAGTAGGCATCGGGGCTGTAG
>CAYYMP010000035.1:0-11285 GCA_964472915.1 uncultured Dehalococcoidales bacterium
AAAGAATCCCCTCGTAGGTAAACATTTGAACGAGGTGGCGGCGTTTGGTTCCAACCGCACGAATGATTCCCATTTCGCCTGTTCGTTCAGCAGCAAGCATGACGAACACAAGGAATATCAGCAGCAATCCCACGATGATCGAGAAAGAGCCAAACACTCCGAAGATCGTCACGAACAAACTTCCGACGAGTTCAGCAATCTCAAGCCCTTCGTTCTTTAGAGCGGCAACCTCCAGCTCCACGAGTTGAGACATCGGCAGCAACAGAGACTGAGTAAGCTGCAAATCGCCTAGTTCTTCAATTACTCCACCAACGAGAGCAAGCGTTACCGGGTTCGTGGCAGCAATCTTGAACTCATCCGTAATCGTTTCGTTTTCAAGCTCTTCGACTAGCTCGGCTAGAGTGTCAGGTGCGAACTGATTCGGTCCTGCCGATTCCTCAACTTTGGTTTCCAGTGCAGCTTTGACGTTCGGTTGCTTCAATGCCGTGAACAATTGGTCGGCTGCTGGACCATTTATGAACGCCAGTTTTAAGTCTTCGGCGAGTTCCGCTGAAATTTCCGAGTCGACATCTCGGCCACCAACTACAGATATATCGATTTCGTTGAACTGATTCGGCCGATCGAGGATTTCTTGCAACCGTGCCGATGACATGACAACAGTAGCCCTTGTGGTTTCAGAGCCACCTGCAAGTCCCTTATTCTCGACGATTCCAGCTACAGCAAAACTGGTACGACCTTCAGGAGTAACAATAGTTACTTCATCGCCGATTCCGACTTCCAGATCTTCTGCCAGTGCCTTGTTAACCAGGACTTCGTCGGCACGAATACCAAGCAGGTTCGCCCTGTCTCCGTCGGCGTCTTTAAGACTCTCGAATCCGCTCAGCGATTCAAGATGAACACCTACAACCGAGGTACCCGCGACGGTCTTACCAGCGGTGGCGTTTAGGACAGGAAGTGGCTCTCGAATGACCGGTAGAACACCGTCCACCCGGTCATCGCCGGCAACCGTCGACTTCACTCGATCGACAGCTGCCTGGTCGAGATAGTTGTCACCGAACAACGAAAGAACCGGCGATTCGACGCGAATATCGGTGTCTTCCAGCGCATCAAGTACAGCACCGCGAATCGTGCTGGATACTGAGTCACCGATAGCCAGGGCAGCCATGATGATCGTAGTACTCAGCATCAGTCCGCCAATAATTAGCGAACTCTGTGCCTTTCGACGAGGAATATTTCGGACCGCGAGCTTCAAAAGCACGCGGTTCCGCGACGCCATGAAAGCGATGATTCCGAGAGCAATGACTGTGAGTACGACGAGTGAACCAGCCAGCTGGCTCATTTCAATCCCGAAGAGCGTTTCCATTCGAGCCCTCCGTTATTCGGCGTTGCCAGATTTACCGGCCGCCTGGGAATTGCCATTCCCGTCGTCAACCACGTAGCCGTCACTCATGCGAATGATTCGATTGGCAAGATCACCAACTTCTTCTGAGTGGGTGACAAGCACGAACGTTTGCTGCTGTTCCTGGTTCAGACGAGTAAGCAAATCCATAATTTCCGCGGCATTGGTCGAGTCTAGGTTTCCTGTTGGCTCGTCCGCCCAAACAATCGCAGGATCGTTCGCCAGTGCACGGGCAATAGCAACTCGCTGTTGCTGTCCACCTGATAACTCGGCAGGTAGGTGATCGAGTCGATCACCGAGTCCAACTAAATCCAGCTTCTCGGCTGCTCGCTCTCGGGCATTCTTCTGCCCAACTCCGGCGAGAATCAGCGGGAGTTCGACGTTCTCCTGCGCCGAAAGTACTGGCAGCAAGTTGTAAGCCTGGAACACGAATCCCATCGAACGGGCGCGGTAGTCGCTAAGCGCATCATCGGACATTGCTCGCAACAGTTGTCCAGAAATGTGCACGTCACCTGAATCAATCGAGTCGAGACCAGACATGCAGTTCAGCAGTGTCGTTTTACCGGATCCGCTGGGTCCCATAACGGCGACCATCTCGCCAGCTTTGACCTCAATTGAAACGTCGTTCAAAGCCTCTACAACCACGTCTCGCGACCGGTACGTCTTATTGACGTTTACTGCTGAAATAATCGAATCAACCGACACCGTTGAGGCTCCCTGGACTGTTCATAACTGACATATCAAACTGCACCACAGTCCAAACTATCATTTCTGGTATTCCACTTGGGTAAAGAATCCATCACAATTCGTAATCACCTCTACACAGGCAGCCACAGCGGTTGTACTACCGAATACCCGGCCTCAAGGACATACGTTGACTCGCCTCATTCTGATTCGCCACGGACAAACCAACTGGAACGTCGAACGCCGCAAACAAGGACGTAATGACCAACCATTGAACGAAGAAGGCGCACGACAAGCCTCACTTGCCGCACGGCACGTCAAAGAGAACTACAACGTCACCAAGGTTTGGGCTTCACCCCTCCAGCGCTGTTACAAAACCGCGCTGGAGTTCGACATGCCAGTCCACACGTCCGATCATCTTCTCGAAATCGATTACGGAGATTGGGAAGGAATGCTCGCCGAGGACATTGAAAAAACAAGTCCTGAGGTCGCCCAAAAAGGAGCGGATTACGTCGATCCTCCTGGCGGCGAACTACGCTCAAATCTCCCGGTTCGGGGGAACCTATGGCTCGAGGAAGCAAATCTACGAGCGGACACCGGAGACGTTGTACTTGTCGGGCATGGCGGCTCAATGAAAGGGTTGCTTGCAGCAGTGCTCGACCTGCCAGATTCCTCGATGTTCAACTTCGTGATCGACAACTGCTCGGTTTCGGTAATCGGGATTCACCCGACCGGCGAAGAACCAAACGTACTCGCCTTGCTAAACCAGACCACCCACCTGGAGGCGTAGAATCAAAATGGGTGGAGGAAGGGCGAAGGCGATCATGGTCCAGGGGACCGGATCGTCGGTTGGCAAAAGCGTTATTGCCGCTGCTTTGTGTCGCATGTTCGCCCAGGACGGAATCGATGTCGCGCCGTTCAAGGCGCAGAACATGTCGAACAACTCTTACGTCACCGCCGACGGTGGTGAAATGGGTCGGGCACAGGTCGTTCAGGCTCAGGCTGCCGGAATCGAACCGACCACCGACATGAATCCGGTGCTGCTCAAACCGGAAGCGGATAGTCGCTCTCAGGTGGTTATCAACGGCAAAGCGGTTGGCTCCTTCGCAGCAAGAAAATACTGGGGCGACCAGTCGGATGTCTGGCGAGAAGTTACCGCCGCGTACGACCGACTGGCAGCCAAACACGACGTGATCGTTCTCGAAGGTGCAGGTAGTCCCGCAGAGGTGAATCTACGGGATCGAGACATTGTGAATATGAGGATGGCGAAGCACGCCGATGCCTCGGTGATCCTCGTGGGTGACATTGATCGAGGTGGAGTTTTCGCTTCACTACTCGGGACAGTCGAGTTGCTTGAGCCAGACGAGCGCAAACTGGTCAAAGCAACTCTGATCAACCGATTCCGCGGCGACATGGCGTTGCTCGATCCACTCCCCCAAATGATCACCGAGCGAACGAAAGTTCCCGTGCTGGGTGTCGTGCCGTTTCTCTATGACCTACAGGTGAAGGATGAGGACGGGGTTACTTTTGGCGACTACGATCCACCCGCAAATCCAACTACCCTAACTATCGCCGTCATCAGCCTCCCGCGAGTTTCCAATCATGACGATCTCGATCCGTTTCGGCGCGCTGGCTGCCGAGTCAGGGTCGTTGACCAGTCCGCGCAACTCGGCGACTCCCATATCATCATCATCCCAGGCTCGAAAAGTTCGATATCAGATTTGCAATGGATGAAATCTCGAGGTCTCGACAAAGCGATCAAGATCGCCGCTCAGCAAGGCACTACGGTCATTGGTATTTGCGGTGGATATCAGATGCTTGGCGAGAGTATTTCCGACCCTGAACGATTT
Organism: uncultured Dehalococcoidales bacterium; assembly: GCA_964472915.1. Taxonomy (GTDB): domain Bacteria; phylum Chloroflexota; class Dehalococcoidia; order Lucifugimonadales; family Lucifugimonadaceae; genus Lucifugimonas. The sequence continues at coordinate 3,934 of CAYYMP010000035.1, forward strand.
GAATCTCAAACGACCGATTTCGAAAAAGGACTCGGACTCCTACCGGTCCGAACTATTTTCAATCAAGCAAAAACAACCCGGCGAGTAGAGATCAACGTACCTACTCAGGACTCTGGAATTCTCGCTGGTGTAAAAGCTGCAGGCATCGGCTACGAGATCCACGTGGGCGAAGCGGAGATCACGGACAAAAACGCCAGTTCATTAGCACGTCTCAACAATGGCAATGAATCCTGGAACGATGGTCTGATTGCCTCAGAAGGTAACGTGCTAGGCACATACGTCCACGGCTTCTTTGACTCGCCTGAAATTCTGAGTCGACTACTTACAAACGTCGCGAAAACCCACGGTCTACCGGCACCAGAAATTCCAGAGTTCTCGATGGAAGCAGAGTACTACCGACTGGCTGATCACGTCCGGCAGTCCATCGACATGGACTTGCTGAAGAGCTTTATCTACGGTTAATCGTCAGTTGATAATCGGCGCGCCAGATCAAACAACACCGCTGTTTCTGGAAGCGTTCCACTTCTCTCGATCAACTCGTTTCTGAGCTTTGAAGCTAGTCCGTCTGTGTAGTCGCCGACATCGTCGCCGTTCGGTGACTCAACGACGATCACGTCGTTCACGCCAGCAAGTGCTTCAATATTTCGTAGGTTGTTCTGCCCTATCGCCATGGGCAGAAGAACGACAACATCGGCTGCTGCCGCGAGCTCAACATGGGTTGCATGTTGTTCGTCCGTGATTGCCGAAAACGGTGGCGACTTGACGTACTCAATGCCCAATCGATCAGCAGCTTCAGCATCTGAGTCGCCCTGCCCCAGTACTCCAGCGGTAACGTTGTATCCGGCGACCCTCAACTGGTGCATCAGCTCTCGACCACTGCCCGCGCCGCACACAAGGTGAATGTTTCTACCTTCACCTACTCGATGCTCTCCACCGGCATCTTCACTACCAAGCAACAACACGTGTGGTTTGCCAGTCACGGGATCGGGTTCGACCAACCCTTCGACAGCGAATCCGGTACGGAGGTGAGTCGGAGTAAGCACATCCCACGGAGTTCCCTCGGCAATCACAGATCCTTCTTTCAAAAGAACCAATCGGTCACAGAAACGAGCGGCGAGCGAAAGGTCGTGCAGTATCACGATTGCGGAAGATTGGCGCGAAGTTACGTCGTCTCGCACCAGGTTCATTGTCAAAATCTGGTGATGCAAATCGAGTGAAGAGGTCGGTTCGTCCATCAGCAACAACGGTGCCTGTTGAACTAACACTCTCGCCAGAACCACTCGTTGCCTTTCGCCACCCGACAGTGTCTCAAGCTTTCGATTGGCGAATTCGACCGTACCGGTCTTTCGCATTGCGTCCCACGCTAGCTCCCGATCCGAGGGACGTTCCAAATCAAAACGACCTAAATGCGGATACCTTCCCATTAAGACTGATTCGTACGCAGTGAACGGGTGTCGGTCAGCGTGTTGCGGCATGTATGCCATCAACTTCGCTCGATCCCTGCTGTTCAGAGACCGAGCTGATTCACCTGCAATTTCCACCGAACCGGATTCGGATTCGACCAGCCCGGCTATCGTTCTGAGCAGGGTTGTTTTTCCACTACCGTTGGCACCGATCACGCCGACAATTTCGCCTGGAGAAACTTCCAGCGAAACATCGCTGACAACACGCGTCGAACCGAACGAAGTCGAAAGCTTTTCAACTCGCGCTACCGGCCCGTCCAATTTCGAACCGGGGTGATCGTTGCGTGTATCGATGCCAACCAAAGAAACTAATTTCCTACTCGGAATAGTGCGAGAAGTTTCCGAGTTCCACGCCAGAGAATGCCGACGGGAACAACAACTCGGCGATCCGCTCAACACCTCGCACATTCCAGTGCGACAAGGTCGTGTGGTACCGAGGTACAACGTAGTGAACCTGCCCGTTCTTCACCGCCGGTACTTCGGCAAGAACGGCACTGCTCATAAGTTCCTCGATGAATACTTCGGCACCGGCAAGCGGTTGAGGCACAACAATCACATCTGGGTTGATCGCCGCAATACCCTCGATCGTGACCTGTGCGTGACCTTCGATACCTGAGTCAGCAGCTGCGTTTATTGCACCAGCTTGCTCGATGATTCCGCCCTCGGTTGAACCGGATCCAGCGGCGAAGATCGAAGTGAACTTTGAGATCGACAAAACTCGCGGACTGTCTTTGTCAGCGAGCAAGTCTTCGATAAAGCTCATTCTTGCTTCCATCATGTCGGCAAGAGCAATCGCTTCCTTTTCCGCACCAATCATGTAGCCAATCAACAGAATGTTCGGAACATTTCCAAGTGCCGAATTTTCGAGAGAAGCACGAGCAACAGGGATTCCAGAGTCCTTTAGCAACGCAACAGTAGCTGCATTAGTAAACCGCGAAGCAATGGCTATTTCAGGGTTCAGTGCAACAACCTCTTCTGGATCGAACCCGATCTGGTTGTGGGTCGCTGAAAGTTCAGCAATGTTCGACTGCTCAGGATCGCTGAAGAAGCTGTACACAGCGGTGAGCCGGTCGAAGTCCATTAGTGCTGCCAGGATTTCCGTGTGACCCAGCGAGAGTGAATGAACTCGCTGCGGCGGAGCGTCGAGCGTTACAACTCCCTCAGGGGTTTCGATGCTTCGAGGCCAGTCGAAGTTCGTCGGATCAACAATCCCCTCAACGCCCTCAAATCTGCTCGTATCAAAGTCCGTGCCCGTAGGTGCCGCTGTCGCTGGGACGGTGGTCGCCGTCGCAGCAGGTGCTGAAGTCTGTGCGACGATGGTCGGCACAGAGGTTGCAGCCATCGTTGGAGTTTCAGGGACAACCGTTGGCGGACCCGATTTAGTCGGCACGACGGTAGGTGCTTGCGCCGAATCTCCGGAATCACTCGTCGAACAACCTGTAACAAGCCCAAGTACGAAGACGAAGGCGACAATCAACACTACGAATTTTTGTTTATAGCTAAAAAGTTTCAATTCCATTCCTTTTGGCTGGGTCTCCTATAGACCTACAGCAGTGATGCTCGTGATCTGTTTTTTACAAGCAGGTACACAAAAAACGGTGCGCCAAACATGGCGGTGACAATCCCGACCCGGAGTTCAGCCGGCGACAGGATGATTCGTGCAGCGGTATCGGCAATAAGTAGGAACAGTCCACCAGCCAGTGCGCTAAGCGGGAGCAAAACACGGTGGTCAGCTCCGACGATCAAGCGCATGACATGCGGAACCACAAGCCCAACGAAGGCGATGATTCCAGAGAACGCAACAGCGGCTCCGGTAATCATCGAAGCACAGACAAGCAGCAAATTTCGGACCAGCGTGACCCGAACACCCAGCGAGCGGGCTTCGTCCTCACTCACGAGCAACAGGTTCAAGTCGCGGGCGATGAACATCGCTATGACGCTGCCCACGATCACAATTGGTGCGGCAATTCGAACCGACTCCCATCGAGCCGAATCAACCCCTCCAGCAATCCAGAAGATAATCTGGCGCTGAACCGTAAGATCGTCAGTCAGGATGATCGTCGCCGAAGTAACTGCGCCTAAGAACGAGCTAACCGCTATTCCGCCAAGCAACAATGTCGCCATCGAAAACCGTCCACCGACTGTCGCAATAGTGAACACAACGAGCATTGCTCCCATAGCCCCCAAAAAGGCGAACACGGGAATGAACAAAGTCGAAGTTGCAGCAAGACCTGATGCGATCGCAATAACCGCTCCGGTCGCTCCTCCACTGGAGACCCCGATGATTCCGGGGTCGGCCATGGAGTTCCGGAACAAGCCCTGCATGATCCCACCGGCAACACCAAGCGCAGCCCCAACGGTGAACGCCAGGAAGATGCGCGGAAGCCGGATGTTCTCAATGATTGCCTGCTCGGTGGGTTCGGCAACGGTGCTACCAATACCAACCAGATCGAACAGCGTAGAAACAGTGTGCGGGAATGGAATTCTGAACGGACCTACCGACGCTGAAACGATTGCCGTAAGCAGCGTCAGGGCAAGCAATAAAGCCGTCCCGATCGCAAGCCGAGCGATGATCGACCGTTCAACATTTGGTCGGTCGAGAACCTCTTCAGCAATCGCTTCAGTTGTGATTTGCCCGTGCAAAAAATAAAACCCCGACTACTTCGTCTGGGGTTTCATGAATGGCTCAGTGTTAGAGAACCACTTTTGAGACACACCCTAGGCGGGGAGTAGTCACTCAAGACGTTCCCCGGCAGGTCTCCTGGCTTCCGGAATATCAACGTTCTCACGCTGGCGACAACTCCACGCCTTCCCGTCTAAGACAGTGGCATGTGTGGGGTTATCTTCCCGGTTACAGTGGCGCTACCGCAGCGGATTCTCACCGCTTTCCCTATTGGTGTCCTAAAACTTCAGGACAGACCGAGGAACCACGCATATTCGATTGGGACAAAAAGAGTAGTCGGCAAGACACCAACGTGTCAATCTGGCGTTAGACGCGATCGTGACGAAGTCACTCTGCTCTGCGTCGCATTTATCCCCCTCACTAACTCTCCCCGTTCCGCGGGGAGAGAACTTCCCCTTCCTTGACGGAAGGGGCCAGGGGTAGGTGAAATGCGCTTCACGCGACCAAGGACGAATGTCCGCCCGGAGCCAACGCAAAATCCCGACCTTGCTGGAGGGACCTTCGGTGGACGGGCTGGGTTCGGCGAAACACGCGAGATCTTGAATCAAGTTCAGGATGACGAAATTCGTGCTTCCATCCCTTAATGCTGAGCCAGTCGTGAACCATCCTCCCCCGGACTGGGGGAGCTAGAGGGGGAGACTGCGACTCCGCGACCAAGGACGTATGTCCGCCCGGAGCCAACGGGAGCCTGCACGAGTCTAAGACTTCTTCTTAGCAGCTGCGGCTTTCTTCTTGTCCTCAGGGGTCTTGTTGCCGTACCACGATGAGTACTCGAAGGAGTTACGGAACTCCTGCTCCTCACCGCACGACTTGCATTTGCCCATGCTCACGGCGCCGTTCGGTGGCTCGATCACCCAGTGGTGCTTGCAACCATCGTCCTTCTTGGCGGTGGTCTCTTCAGTGGTGGTGGCCTTCTTCTTGGCGGCTGGACTCATGTAAGAATCAATCTCCCTGGGCAGTTCTCAGGCGCTTTACTTAGTGTGTCGACTTCAAGCACCCGTAAACACTAATTTTACCGCGAACTGTCAAACAGCGTTTTCGCCTACGCGACCAAGTCACAAAGCCACGCCCGAAGCCCACGCTACTCCCAAGATAATCTTTGTCATCCCGAGCGTAAGCCGAGGGATCACGATTGGAAGCAGTCAACGTTTATTCCTCCGCTTCGGTCGGAATGACAACCACCTTTAGACAAGCGATAAGACTTCGCGAGTCGCTAACAGACACGCGCAATCCTGAATCAAGTTGGGATGACAATTCCACAACCTCCCGACCTTGCTGGAGGGACCTTCGGTAGGGTGTTGCCGGGGCAGCGCGAGATCCTTCGACAAGCTCAGGATGACGGACAAGATACAAATTTCTCCAACCAAATACCGTTGGCGCCCTACTCCACCCTGAACAACTCACCGTCTTCGATCAATAAAAACTGATCGTAGTGATCGCGATCATCGTGAGTGGCATAAATCGGTACGTGTCCAAAATTGTGCCCCACTATCGACTGAAGTCGTATTGAATACCCATCAGGACGCTCCCCAGGCATCCGATCCGGGTACGCCGCAGCTAGCTGATCCCAGTACCAATCGAACTGCAACATCACCGGTCCCACGACCATCACGTCTGAGTCGGGCGACCCAACAATCGATTCATAAACCAGCGGGAACAGTTGCGGCTCTTCTGCCATAACTACACCACCAATCGCTCTCTCAACGGTCGCTTCAACAAACTCCGTCGGCTCAGGATCATCAGCAAGATTCGTCTCCGACCACCCAAAGCCGAGCGACCATACCGGAATTAGCAACGCGACCAGTCCAACTACAAGCCCTGGCACACGCGGCACCCACGGTTCGAACCCACCACGCTTCTGGAGCCATTTGGTAATACTGGTAGCCAGATTCGCTGCCCCAACCGCAATCCACGTGCTGAATAACATGAAACCGAGGATCAAGTAAATAAAGCTGTCGACCGTGTCATAGCTGACGGCGTACACCGCAATCACGATTACTGCCGACAAAGAAGCAATCACAAACGGACGAGAAAAATTCCAGATCGTGGTTAATCCCGCGATACCCAGTAGCATGCCAATGACGGTGTACTGCGTGAACAACAGCTCGGCGATCGTTGCAATCCGACCCGATATGTACTCGTTTGAAAGACCGAACGCGTACGGCTGGTAGATCGAACCCGACACCATCCACCGGAGTCCTTCGATGCTGTCAGCCACTCCCCAGTTGACCTGCGGATCAGCTGCAGCTGCAATCGGGACATAGGCATACACGCTTAGCCCTGCCAACAATGCAACAAGCGGACGCCAATCAAGAACCCCGCGCCATCGCTCGTTCTTCCAAATCAACCACAGAATCCATATTCCGAACGGCGCAGCCATAAGACCCAGAGTCGTGTGGTTACCTAGCCCAATACCGAACACCAACGCAGCGATAACTTTCAAACGGTGGGCTGACTCACCACCCTGAACCTGCTCGACGATCTTCAGTCCAAGAAGCAACAGGATCGAAGCGAACAGTGCGTTGAGTGTGTAGACCTCAGTAATCGTCGATTGCGACCAGAACAACCGTGAAGTAGCGAATGCCAGGGCAGCAAGCACAGCAGCCCAGTAACGCAGTTGAAGCGAACCTACTTCGCTGTCGGGCAATAGTCCCAGCACTCGCCGAGCAGACAGGAATACGAACGGCACGGTCAATGCGCCAGCGACGGCTGAGAACAAATTAGTTCTGAACGCGTGGTCACCTATCGCGACAACATCGCCAAAGATCCGCAGCGCAATCGTGTACGTCGGGTATCCGGTTGGGTGCGGCACTCCCCACAAACGGGCGGCAGAAATGAAGTCGCCGCCGTCCATCCCGTGATTCAACCAGGTGATCCCGCGAGACATCGTCAGCGCAAAAAGTAAAAATGCAGCAAAACCCAGCACCACAGCGGTGGCACGTTGGTGGGTATGGAGTCCGCGGAAGTTCATTCTCTTATCTGTGAATACGTGTGCCTAACTGTTGAATCGAGAGGCGACTCATTGGCCAATCAGCTTCGAGTGGCGTTAATCCAGTCGACCGTCGCACCAGAATACCGTCATCCCGACCGTGATGCTGCAAACACCGCGTCCCGACCGCAGCGGAGGGATCTGGTTCTGGTCACCAGTCAACAACATCAGCCCCGAAAAAAACCGCGTCCCGATCAACGCGGAGGGACCTTCGGTG
>CAYYMP010000035.1:11385-12618 GCA_964472915.1 uncultured Dehalococcoidales bacterium
GTCAGGACGCGCCGTAATAATCCATCGTGTGACTTCATCCTGAGCCTGTCGAAGGCTCAAGTCACATCTACCACACGCAACAAAAAAGGGGAGCCCGTTTCGGGGCTCCCCTTGTAATTACTTCGTTAGAAGTTAGGCGTTAGCTCTCTGAGCGTCGAACTCGTCGAGCTGCTACTGCACCAGCACCAACCATTGCTACACCAGCGAATGCTGCGATGAGCAAGATCAGACCGTTTGGTGAGTAGTCACCGGTTGCAGGTAGACCTGCACCAGCATCAGCGCCTTCTTCAGAAGGTGGCTCAACTTCGAGACCAAGTGCGAATGGTGAGAACTGCGAAGTGTATGCACAGACTTTCCAGGTGCCGTCACCGTTGTTGACTACTGATGAGTTCAACTTGACCCACTCAGTACCGTTGTGACGCCAGATACCAAGACCGCTCGGACCACCGTGTGCATTGTCGACGTCAGCCTGGGTGGCTGTCATGCAAACCTTTGCAGATCGGTTGAGTGTCTTCGAGTCCGCGGCAGTTCCTTTGTCGTCGTACCAGGTTATCTGGACGACTGAGCTACCGAACTTGAACGTACCAGAAGATGAACCCTGGGTTGCCTTTGGTGGCGGAGGTGGTAGCTCACCCGTGTTGTTCACAGGTTTGATTGAAACCTGGGCACCTTCACCTGAGTTCGTAGCGCCACCAGGAACTTCAAGATCAATCTTGCTTCCACCCGTGGTGTTCACAGAAAGGGTTCCACCATTCACTGGAGAGATGCTCTTTACAGCGCTTGAGTCGACACCGGCTGGTGGAGTAGCGACGCCCGTGAATTCGGATGGAGCTACAGTCGGAACTGCAGTTGCCGGAAGTTGGTTCACAGTGATCTTGAACGAAGCTTGGTGTGGATTCACGCCGCCTTGTCGAAGCTCGATCGTTATTGTCGAACTACATCCCGATCCCACTGCTTCATAAGTGACATCACCTACGGCTGTCCAAGAGCCGACTGGGAACGTATTTGAAACAGTCACACAACCCGTGTTTGAGCTAGTAACAGTAGCCGTAATGTTCGGCATGTTGTCACTTTTGCTTCCTGCGTAACCATTCGCTCCTATAGCGATATATCTTTGCAACGCCGTATTGCCAGGCACAAGTGTGGAGTCTTGGATCGGACCACCTGTGAAGGTCCCATCTATCAATGAGTAACCGTACACTGCCGCCAGCTTGTCATCCGGCAACGGTGTAG
>CAYYMP010000035.1:12718-14130 GCA_964472915.1 uncultured Dehalococcoidales bacterium
GTTGTAGCCGATGCTGGGTTTGCCCAGTTTGCCGAGAAAGTGGCCATGAATAGGGAAACCAAGCCCACCAAGGCGAGAGAGACTACCCACCGCCTCGAGATAGCGGAGCCAAGCATCGGCATCCTCCTGAAAGTTTCTTTTCGCAAGATACTTCTTTGTTTAAACCTGTCCTGCCTCAAATTCTGACGCAGGCATTTTCGTATTTAAATTGTCTGAATCGCGGAGGTTCGCACTGCCGCTCGCGAGCACGCTAACAGGACACCACTCACCCATATTTAAATTGAACACGACTCAAATTGCCGTCAGGCATACCGACAGCACTCGGTCACGATACACCACGCCAATTTCGACAGTCAAGGTAATTCACACGCGCCAAATTCCTGTTTTTTGCGCATTTTCTCGATTACCGAAGAGACTTTGGTACATCTTGACCCAAACTGTAAGTATTGCCCATTACAAGCGCATTACCGTTCAACAACCAATTTCTACACGGGTGCGGATACAATTGCGCCGTTTCGATCATTTCACGATCAGATTGGTGCAAATTCTCCAACTGAACCAAGTACAGAAAGTTACCTAAAACCATGGATCTAGGAATAAAGGGCAAAGTAGCGCTAATTACCGGTGGAAGCAGGGGTTTGGGTCGCCAGTCGGCACTTGCGCTGGCTAACGAAGGCGTAAACGTCGCAATTTGCGCCCGAGGTGAAGAAACTCTCAACCAAACAGCCGCTGAACTGCGAGCAACAGGCGTAAACGTTGCCGCTTTCGTCGCCGATCTCAGCACAGAGCAAGGTGCAATTGATCTCGCTGGCAAAGTCGAAGCTGAACTCGGGTCAATCGACATCCTTGTTAATAACGTAGGTGGTTCACTTGGTACTTCCGATCTCGTCGCATCCTCACTCGACGACTTCCACATGGTCATGGACGCCAACTTGTGGTCGGCAGTAGCTCTCATGAAGCACGTTGTACCTGGCATGCAGGAGCGTGGATGGGGTCGAGTGATAAACATTTCATCGATCTACGGTCGTGAGTACGGTGGCACAGCTCCGTACATGACCGCCAAGGCAGCAATGATTGCCGCTTCAAAGCACACCGCAATGACCGTTGCAAAAGACGGTGTTACGGTGAACTCTATCGCCCCGGGCTCGATCCTGTTCGACGGTGGAAGCTGGGACCGGTTCCAGCAGAGCAACACCCCGGAACAAGTCGACGAATTCATCGACCGCAACTTGCCAATGGGCAAGTTCGGCTGGCCAGAACCAATCGGTGCATCGGTAGCGTTCCTTGCTTCTCAACAAGCTGACCTGATCACAGGTGCATGCCTGAACGTAGACGGTGGCCAATCCCACAACCTGTTCTAAATCCCGTTAGCTCCGGGCGGACATTCGTCCTTGGTCGCGCAGGCGCACTTA
>CAYYMP010000035.1:14230-17183 GCA_964472915.1 uncultured Dehalococcoidales bacterium
GCTCCGGGTGTCCCGATGAATCGGGACTCGGTCGCGGGAAGCGCATATCACCTACCCCTACCCCCTTCCATCAAGGAAGGGGAATCGCTCTCCCCATTAGACAAAGAGAGCGCTGCGGGTCCTTCATCCTGAGCTAGCCTGCCCTGAGCGGAGCCGAACGGGAAGGGTCAAGGATCCACAGATCAGAGGGCAACCTTGTCATCCCGACCGAAGCGAAGGAATCCGACTGACTTTTTCAGTCGCTATCGATCCAACCGTCACGTATTGTCATCCTGAACTCGTTTCAGGATCACGTTCACTCTCGCGAAACAAACCAACCCAGCGAACCAGCTGCTCACAATCGCAGATTCCTCCGCTACGGTCGGAATGACAATATAGTGAGCGGGGCCAACGCTTCCTCCTCCGGACTGGCGGAATCAGAGGGGAGATTGCGACGCGCGATCCAAGGACGAATGCCCGCCCGATCACAAACGCCCACTCCCTCACTGGGATGTCCTAAGCTAACCCGCAATTACCAAATAACATTTACCACGGCAACTTTGGGGTGACCGCTAAATGAGTTCGCTTTCGACCGACAATCTCGCACGATCAGCTGCCAATCATCCAAAACGAACGATTCTGATCTGGCTAATCGTATTCCTCGTTTCCGGCGGGCTTGCTGGGGCGCTTTTGCAGGAAAACCTCTCGTCACAGTGGCGATTCCTGAACAACCCGGAGTCGAACCAGGCAGACCTGTTGATCGATGAGCACATTGGCGATCCCTACGCGGCGACCGAAGTCATAATCGTCCGCTCGTCGACGTACCTCTACGACCAGCCTGAATTTGTCGGGCTTGCAGACGAAATTACGCAGGAAGTGCTTGACCTGGGCCCCGAAATTGTCACATCGGCCCGTGACCGGATCGTTTCACCCGACCGCGACGCAGCAATGCTCATAGTCCGAATGGCAGGAACAGCCGACGAAGCAACCCTCGAAGTCGAGAATATCCACGAAATCGTCGATCACGCCAACGATAACCCGGACTTCGATGTCGTAATCACCGGTAACGCCACCATGAGCCTCGATTTCATCGAAGGCTCAGAAAAAGATCTGATCACCGGCGAGGCAATCGGTATTCCGTTTGCCATGATCATCCTCTTGCTGGTCTTCGGTGCTGCCGTTGCTGCCGCAATACCGCTATTAATCGCGATCCTTGCCATCGTTACTGCACTTGGTGTGGCTGCAGTGATCGGTGAAGGATTCCAGCTTTCTGTTTTCGTGGTGAACGTCAGCACGATGATGGGTCTGGCGGTCGGAGTCGACTACTCGCTGTTCATCGTTGAGCGCTACAGGGAAGAACGGCGCGCCGGTCGAAGCATTGACGATGCGATAGTCCGAGCTGGCGACACCGCGTCACGAGCTGTGTTGTTTAGCGGACTGACCGTTGTACTCGCGGTAACCGGGATGTTCTTTGTGCCAACCGACCTCTTCTGGAGCCTCGGCATTGGCGCAATCCTCGTTGTTATTACCAGCGTGATCGCCGCCCTGACGCTCCTGCCAGCAATCATCAAGTTGCTTGGTGATCGCATAGACAGGTGGAGTTTGCCGTTCATCGCTTCCCGCCAGAGCACCGAGGCAGAGTCGGGATTCTGGGTACGGATCGCATCGATAGTCATGGGTCGACCAGTAATCAGCCTGGCTCTATCAGCCGGACTCCTGGTACTGGCCGCAATCCCCTATTTTGATATCGAAACCGGTTTGGCAGGCATTTCAACAATGCCGGAAGACTTCCGTGCTCGTTCCGGATTCGATGTTCTCGATGAAGAGTTTTCAGGCGGGATGATCGCCCCTATCATTCTCGTTATTCAGGGCGACACTTCAGATCCCGATTTGCGACAACGACTTGATGCTTTCGCCGCGAATATTGGTGGCGCACCAGTAATCGCAAGGTCGCCTGATGGAGCGATCACAACGATTTCTCTGACCCCGCCCGGAGACGCTGCAACGGTTGATGCAACAGCGGCTATCAAACAGCTTCGAGAAAACACCCTTCCCGGAGCTTTCGGACCTCATGCCGACGATATTCTCGTGACTGGCTGGGCGGCACGTCAGTCTGACTTCACCGACATGGCAGCCGATCGCCAGATACCCGTATTAGTTTTCGTTCTCGGCCTCAGCTTCATTCTGCTCATGCTTGTGTTCAGGTCAATCCTGGTGCCACTAAAAGCAGTGATCATGAACCTGTTGTCGGTCGGTGCCGCCTATGGACTCATCGTCCTGGTGTTCCAGAAAGGCTACGGAAACGAGATATTCGGCTTTCAGCAAGTCGAAGCGATCGAAAGCTGGATTCCCATCTTCCTGTTCGCAATCCTGTTCGGACTCTCAATGGACTACCACGTGTTCCTGCTTAGCCGAATCAAGGAGCACCACGTTGCCACTGACGACAACCGTGCTTCGGTTGCGCATGGCTTGCGATCGACTGGTCGAATCATCACCGGCGCCGCACTCATCATGGTGGTCGTTTTCGGCGGATTCGCCGCTGGCGACTTGACCCTCTTCCAACAAATGGGATTCGGTCTGGCTGTAGCTGTTCTGCTCGACGCCACAATCGTCCGAAGCATCCTGGTGCCAGCGACAATGCGCCTGCTCGGTAAAAACAACTGGTACCTACCCTCCTGGCTCAGCTGGCTACCAGAGCTAAACGTAGAAGGCACGCAGAAATAAGCACATATGTCATCCTGAACTTGATTCAGGATCAGTGATTTCTAGCAATCAACACGCTGTGCCAGATCGAATCGATTTGAGACATAGGACGTTGATCCTGAAACAAGTTCAGGATGACAACACAAATCTCTTAAACACAAACGGGGCACTCGTTTGAGTGCCCCGTTTAGTTTTCTCTAACTCGCTTACGCGATCTCTACTGCAGCACCAGCTTCTTCGAGCTTTGCCTTTGCAGCGTCAGCGTCTTCCT
>CAYYMP010000036.1:0-17150 GCA_964472915.1 uncultured Dehalococcoidales bacterium
CGCATGATGCGCCGATACAACCTCGGCGGCTCATCCAAATAGAGCTAGATTGAAGAGGCGCCACACGGCGCCTCTTCTTAGTTAACCCGGGTCACACTTTTGCAGCAGCAATCGAAAAAGGTTCTATACGGCGGACAGGCGGTCATCGAAGGCGTGATGATTCGTGGTCAGAAACGTGCCGCCCTTGCGGTTCGTCGACCTGACGGATCAATTATCCGGCGCGCCATCCCTTTGGAGGGATGGGCAAACTCACGTCTTCGCCAAATCACTCTTGTTCGTGGTGTGATCGTTCTTCTCGAAACGTTGTTGGTCGGTATGAAATCCCTGACCATCTCCGCTACGGAATCTGCTGTAGAAGACGAAAACGAAGAGGCGGAAGAGCTCTCAACAGCAGCGATGGCAACGTTGCTGACCGTGTCGCTCCTGCTGGGAATCGGAATCTTCTTTTTGTTGCCGGTTTTCGGATCTCGTTTGGTCGAGAACGCAGGAGCCAACAACTTTATAGCGAACCTCGTTGAAGGTGGAATTCGGCTCGCACTGTTTATCGCTTACGTGTGGCTCATCGGGAAGATGAACGACATCAAGCGGGTATTCGGTTACCACGGTGCAGAGCACATGGCTGTTCATGCATATGAGGCAAATGAACCGTTAACGATCCAGTCGATCAGGCGATTCCCTCCGGCTCACCCGCGCTGCGGAACCTCGTTCCTGATGACGGTCGTATTGTTTTCGATCATCCTGTTTATGTTCTTCCCGAGGGATCCGTTCTGGTTCTTGATCGTTTCCAGGATCGTTCTGGTGCCGGTAATTGCTGGACTCAGTTACGAATTCATCCGATTCGCTGGTACACATCAGGGCAACATCTGGATTCGGATATTCAACTCACCGAACATCCTTCTCCAGGATTTAACCACTCGGTATCCCGACGAAGGGATGATGGAAGTAGCGATCACGGCGATCGACTATGCAATCGCAATCGATGAGGGTAGGGCGGCACCTGAGGACGACTACTCGGCACCAGCTAGCGATCCGTACGAACCGGTCACGGCGTCAGTGTTCGAACCGAATCCCGAACGAAACACGCTCGAATAGAAGCGACCTACTTACGCCGCTTGGCGAGCACTTCCCAGATTCGGTCTGGCGAAATATCCAGAGCCGCTAGCAGCACCATATTGTGGTACAGCAAATCGGCCATTTCGTTTGCCAGGTCTTCCTCGGTCTGGCTAACTGCAGCTATCGCTACTTCACCAGCTTCCTCGACCACCTTTTGAGCAACCCGCCCCGGACCGCTCTTGATCAGATCGACCGTATACGATCCTTCACGCTGCTCTGCGACTCGTTGCTGAATCACTTCCAGCAGGTCGGCAAGAACTCCAGGGCCCAGTTGTTCCGAGGAATCTTCGTCCGAAAGCGCATTGGCGGTGAGAGTACCCGTATCGAAGCACGATTCTGTACCGGTGTGACAGCTCGGGCCGACGGGGTTGGCTTTGACCAGGACTGTATCGCCGTCACAGTCGTACTGGACCTCTACGACGTTCAGATAATTGCCAGATGATTCACCCTTCTCCCACAGTGCCTTTCGGCTGCGAGAGTAGAACCATGCGTGCGGACCTTCCAACGTCTTGCTCAACGCTTCTTCATTCATAAAGGCGTGCATCAAAACGCGACCTGATTCCGCGTCCTGCACAATCGCAGGAACCAATCCACGGTCATTGAATTGAATCATTTGGAACGTCCTTTGTTCGCAGTATCGAGTCTGCGCGGCGAAACGTAATTGTCTGAACGAATGTTAGAAGGTTACCCGGAGATATGGTCGAGGATACCGGCAAGTTCGGTGAGATCGTTGATCTCGATATCCGGTTCAGGCTCGCGATCGACTTCCTCACCGTTCCGGTTGATCCATACCGAGACACCACCTGATCGATACGCACCAAGCACGTCATCGAATAACTGGTCGCCTACGTACCAACATTTGCCTGGTTCTACTCCGAGCCCTTCATAGAGATGCTCAAAGGCAGCCAACGCTGGTTTGTATACCGCGGCAGATTGTGAACTGGCGACAAAGTCGAATTCCAGTCCGGCGTTGGAGAGCAGCGGCCGCAATCCTTCGTCGTCTGCGTTTGAGAATACTCCCAGCTTTACACGACCCTTCAGCAATTTCAGGGCTTCGAAAGTTTCCGGGTATATCGGTCTGTCAGTCATGTGAAGTGCAGCGCGATCACCGGCAGCTTCTGCATCAGCGTCCAGACCCATATCGTCGAACACCTGTTGGAAGCACTCGGTCCAGGCTTGTCGATAAGACTTGAATGGAGGCGAGTTGTAAGGGCGTCCTAGATCGGTACGGATTTTTCGGAAGTTCACCTCGTACTTGCGCCATCGAGTCCAGAACTCATCCTTATCCATCGGCAGGTTCTGAGCTTTGATGATCTCGTCGAAGCTGTCTTTCCAGTCATCGTGCGAGTTGTCGAAGAGAGTCCTGTAGCAGTCGAATGCGATTGCTTCCGGCATTTCCGGAACGCCACTCCTGAGTGTGACTGCCAACTAAACTTCCCTCACTGGTATTCCTCGCTCGGCGAGGTGAGATTTAACTTCTGATACTCGTAGTTCACCGAAGTGGAAAAGCGACGCAGCCAGAACTGCATCCGATTTGCCTTGGGTAAGTGCGTCATAGAAATGGTCGAGTTCACCCGCTCCACCACTGGCGATCACAGGCACAGTTACTGAATCTGAAACCGCAGCCAACAATTCATTGTCGTAGCCAGTCTTTTGGCCATCTGCGTCCATGCTCGTAACCAACAACTCGCCAGCGCCTGATTCGGTGGCGATCTTTGCCCACTTGATGGCATCCAGCGCGGTTGGTTTTCGACCACCGTGGGTCACGATTTGGAACATACCTTCGACCGGGATTTCGCCGTAACCTTCAAGGCTAGAAATAACAGGGTCATCGACTCGTTTGATGTCCATTGCCAGCACCACGCACTGGGAGCCGAATTCCTTTGCGCAATCCTCAATAAGTTTTGGATTGGCGACTGCGGCACTATTTACAGAAACCTTATCGGCACCCGCTTCAAGCATTCGACGCATGTCATCGACAGATCGAATTCCGCCGCCAACGGTCAGGGGGATGAAGACTTCGGAGGAAACCTTCTCGACGACGTCGACCATGGTGTTTCTGGCATCCGACGATGCGGTGATGTCCAGAAAGACGAGCTCATCCGCACCTTCAGAGTTGTAGAAGGCGGCTAATTCAGCCGGATCTCCAGCGTCTCGGATATCAACAAAACTGACACCTTTGACGACTCGTCCGGCATCGACATCTAGGCATGGGATGACGCGCCGTGTGAGCATTAGGTTCTTCCGACTACTTTCGGGCGACGATGATGTATCGGTGTGGAGTGAGTTGACGGCTTGTGAGGGTGGTCATACCGAGAGCCTCAACGGCTTCTCGCAAATCCTGCTGGTCGAGGCGGTGAGATGCTGCGGGACCAACTTCCGGCTTACCTTCAACAGGGAGCCACTCAACGATTGCCATCCAACCGGCTTTCTTGAGGAGACGGTGTCCCTCTTTGATCAGCGTCTTTGGGCGTGACGCCTCGTTCAGAACGTTCGAGAACACAACGCCATCAAGGGCTTCGTCATCCAGCGGAACTGAGTTCTCCTTGGATTCGAGTGTCTTAATGTTTCCAAGTTTCGCTTCGGTTGATCGCTCTTCAACGAATTTGAGCATGTCCTTCTGGACATCTACCGCGTAGCAAGTACCTGAGTAGACGTACTTCGCAATTGGGATCGAAAGCCAGCCCGGACCGGCGCCAATGTCAGCGACCTTGTGGTCGTTGTGAATCGGCACAAGCGCAATCATTGACTGGGGGTCAAACGTCTCCTCGAGAGTTGGGTGGAGCATTTGCTCCACTTTGTCTACCGAAGTTTTCGTTGGCATTCGTTTCGTATCCGTTCTGATATTTGCGTCGAATCAGGAAACCTGATCGACCGTTTCGATGGCGCGCTTCAAATCGATCGCACCTGAGTAAATTGCCATGCCCGTAATTGCACCTTCAGCACCGAGCTCAGCGAGTTGAACAAGGTCGTCTATAGACGATATTCCGCCCGCTACAACAATAGGATATCGCAGGTTTTGCTTCAGATCGGCAACTGCAGTGAAGTTTGGGTGGCTCAAAGTGCCGTCACGACTGGTATCGGTATAAATAAACCGTCGTACGCCAATGTCGACCATTTGCTGGGCTAGCTCTGCAGCTGAGACGGTCGACTGCTCCAACCAACCACGGGTTTGAACCATCCCATCTTTCGCGTCGACACCGACTATTACGTGGTCTTCGCCGACAGATTTCACTGCGTTGGCGACTTGCTCAGGTGCCTCAATTGCGGCAGTTCCGAAGATCACGCGGTCAACACCGAGGTTTACAAGCTGCATTGCGTCGGCTTCTGTACGAACTCCTCCACCAAGCTGGACAGGAATGTCTACCGCATCCAGTATCGCTGTTACCGCGTCGGCGTTTGATCGAACACCGTCACGCGCACCATCGAGATCGACGACGTGCAATCGGCGTGCCCCGGCATCTACCCAACGGCGTGCAACGCCTGCCGGGTCGTCATCGAACACCGTTTCGCGGTCGTAGTCACCCTGGGTTAGGCGAACACACCGACCGCCGCGTAGATCTATTGCTGGAAGAACGTCCATAGATTTATTCGGCCCCCGCGGATTGCTCTTGAGCGAGGTCGAGGAAGTTTTCGTAGATCTTCAAACCGATCTCACCACTCTTCTCGGGGTGGAACTGGGTTCCAACGACATTTCCCTTGACCACAGCTGCGCAAATGGGAACGCCGTATTCGGTTTGTGCTGCTGTGTCGTTCTCGTCACTCGGCACGCAGCGATATGAGTGAACAAAGTAGAAATCCGAGCCTTGTTGGATCCCTTTGAAGATCGGGTGTCGCTCGTTTTCTGCGCCCGCAAACGTAACCTGGTTCCATCCCATGTGTGGAACCTTCATTGGAGCACCGAGCGAGTCAGTCATACCAGTCGGAATTTGCTGAACTGTACCAGGTACCAAACCGAGTCCACCGAGTTCGCCTTCTTCGGATGAATCAAGAAGAACCTGTAGTCCGACGCACACACAGAGCAAGGGTTTCCCTGTGGCGGCAAATTGCTTCACCGGTTCGGAAAGCCCCATTCTGTTCAGGGCACCCATAACGGCATCACTCGCACCTACACCCGGCAATACTGCGGCGTCGGCGTCGTTTAATTCGGCCGGATCGCTCGTCACGAGTGGATCTGCGCCAACTTTACGCAAGGCCTTCTCCACACTGTGCACGTTCGCGGCGCGCGTGTTCAGAACGACTATTTTTGGGTTAGATGCGGACACCTGCTAAATATTCCTGATAATCGAAATTACACAGATAACCTATTGTAGTTTGGAAACTACGCAGTAGCCTGACAAATGACCTTATTCGCGCTGTTTTGCATCAAATCGTCAGGCACGCGAGAATTAGATGAGCCATTTGCGCCAAATGAAGTAGAAGTTTCATCACAGAGCAGGTAGATGACAACAGCACCACCAGAACGTTCAGTCCCGATCAACACAATCGAGATAACCGAAAAAGCCGCGACCAAGGTTCGCCAATTCGCTGAACAGCAAGGCAAAGATCCGTTCGGATTGAAAGTTGCCGTAAAAGGTGGCGGTTGTTCTGGTCTGACTTACGTACTGGAGATCGTCGACGGTCCTGACGATGACGACAAGATCATCCATTCGCACGGCGTCGAGGTGTATGTCCCAAAAAAGGCTTTCGTATTCCTCGCCGGCACGGTTCTCGACTTCTCAGACGGTCTCAACGGCAAAGGCTTTGAGTTCGCTAACCCGAACGCGTCACGCACCTGCGGTTGCGGGACCTCTTTCTCGGTCTAGATAGACCACGAAGGAGAGTTCGATTACCAACTTAGCTCAACGCGCACTGCTGACAAGATGTGGTTACTACACCTGGCATTCCTCAGGAATTGTGGAACATCGCGGCACGGACGCTCTGGATCTGCTTCACCGACTCACTACAAAGTCGTTGATCGATCTCGGAATCGGCGATTCTGAGCGCACGATACTCACCTCGAATCGAGGTCGAGTAGTAGACGCTTTCAATGTAGCGAGAGTTGAAGACCATGTTCTGATTCTCGTTAGTGATCAGGAATCGGCGTCGGCGTTGATCGAAGCGATCGATTACTACACCATCATCGAAGATGCTGAACTAAAAGATCTGTCGGACGAACGTTCAAGGATTTCGCTTATTGGTCCAGAAGCTCCAACAGTTGCTGCGCGAATTTCGGAAGAGTTCTCCGGCGTTTTAGTCATAGAGGATTCGTCGAAGCCTGTTGAGTGGTTCGAGTTGATTTTTGCTGCCGACGACAATCCTGATCTACTCTCGATTCTCGAAGAATCAGACGCGATGTCGATCGACGCCGACAACTACGCTCATTACCGCATCGAAAATAAAATTCCTGCCGTTGGTCACGAACTCGGAGAACACTCCAATCCGATTGAAGCGGGTGCACTGGACCGGATCGATTTCGACAAGGGTTGTTACGTTGGGCAGGAAGTCATTGCGCGACTCGACGCCTACGACAAAGTTCAACGGAACTTGGTTCAACTTCAGTCAGGTTCGCGCATCGATGAGTTTTCGGATGTGACTGATGGAGATCGAAACGTCGGTGTCGTCACTACGTCATCGAATGTGACTGAACCGGACGGGGCTCACAAAAGTCTTGCGCTCGTCAGACTGGCTCATGTCGAGCCAGGCACAAAACTGCAAAGTGGAGACACCGAATTAACGGTGCTGTAGCGTTTCTCCGCCATCGACCATGATCACCTGACCTCTGATCATGTCGGCATCATCGCTGCACAACATGGCCACCACTTTGGAAACGTCTTCCGGCGTGACCGGTCTACCTGCAGGTGTTGGTCGTGAAGCTATTTCCTTGACTCCCAACTCTTCTGGAAACGCGTCAAGAGCATCAGTTTGCACATAACCAGCGGATACAGTGTTCACTGCGATGTCCTGGGGACCCAACTCAACAGCGAGGTATCGGGTTACAGCTTCGATAGCGGCCTTGGAAACTCCAACGGCGAAGTAGGAGTTCAACACTCGTCCGGCTCCGGGACTGGACAGGTTGATAATTCGCCCACCGTTTTTCATCAAGCGGGCGGCAGCAACTGACAGCATCCACGGACCTCTGGCGTTTATGTCCATAGTCCAGTCCCAGTGCTTCGCGGAAAGCTCGGAAGCCGGTCGCATAACGCCAGAAGCGGCGTTGTTGACGAGGATGTCCAGAGTGCCGAACTGTTCTTCAACGGACTCGACCAGAGCGGCAACCGCCTTTTCATCTCCAACGTGTGCCTTCAGTCGCACGCAATTGATGCCAAGCGCTTCTAGCTCTTCTACTGTTTCTTTCGCTGCAGTGTGATTCTTTAAGTAGTTGATTACTACCGTTGCCCCCCGAAGTCCGAGTTCGCGTGCGATGGCTTTTCCAATACCGCGCGAACCACCAGTGACCAGTGCGACTTTACCGTCGAGGTTCTTGATATCTGCCAATTAACAGGTCTCTTTCAGTACTGGAGTGGCTAGATAGCCATTCCACCATCAACGCGGATGATCTCACCGGTGATGTACTGGGCTTCGTCTGTGGTGAGGAACGCAATCATCGGAGCGACTTCGTCGGGTTCACCGAAGCGACCTTGTGGAATCCAGGTGAGAACAGTTTCTCGTGCCTTGTCAGATATGACTGATGAAGTTGCGGTTGTGATGTAACCAGGAGCGACAACGTTTACTGTGATGTTCCGTGTTGCAACCTCTTTGGCGAGAGACTGAGAGAAACCATGAACTGCGGCCTTGGACGCTGAGTAGTTCGCCTGCCCGATGTTGCCGCGCATGCCCACCACTGAAGAAACGTTGATGATGCGACCCCATCGCCCTTTGAGCATTCCTGGCAACACTTTTTGGGTGCAGTAATACGTTCCGTACATGTTCGTCTTCATGGTGTGATCGAACTGGTCATCTTTCATACGCATCAGGAGTGAATCACTGATAACTCCAGCGTTGTTAATGAGAATTTCGATCGAACCGTGCTCCGCCTCCGCAGCATCGATCATCGCGCTGACTGCATCTTTATCGGCGACGCTTCCACCAACTGCAACGGCCGTTCCACCGGCAGCACGAATTTCTTCGACCACAGCATCCGCTTCATCAGCGTGCGAGTTGTAATTGACTGCAACTCGGTGACCCGCCGCAGCAAGCCTGAGCGCGGTTGCTCTTCCGATACCTCTTGATGCACCGGTTACGAGAGCACTTCGTGATTCATTTCCGCTCAAGTTCTACGTCCTTCTGATTGATCAGTCGGTAATTTCAGCCCTGATTCGGTCTAGTTCTGCCTGCTGTTCTTCGATCAGCCCTGTTGATATTACGTACTTTGCAGTGCCAACAGCGTTCGCGATCGCGTCGACCCCTGAAGCGCCGTGCCCGACAATCGCAAGACCGTTCAAGCCCAACAATGGGCCGCCGCCGAACGCTTCAAGAATGTTGAATTTTTCAAATATCGACTGCGCCAGCTCGTTAGCTTCCTCGGTGTCACCGAGTGCTTCTTTCACTTGGTTTACAACCGCCGATCCCAGGCCTTCAGTCAGCTTGAGAACCACATTTCCGACGAAACCATCACAAAGAACGACATCGGCTTTACCCTCGGGAAGATCGTTAGGTTCGATGTTTCCGATGAAGTTCAGATCGGTTGCTTTGAGTAGATCTGTAGTTTCTTTGACGAGGGCGTTCCCTTTTCCTTCTTCGGAACCCACGCTGAGCAGGGCAATCCTTGGGTTTTCTTTCTTGTAAATATGCTTCGACATCACATTCCCAAGGGCCGCGAAGTCGACCAGCAACCTTGGACGTGTGTCCACGTTTGTTCCAAGATCAACGATGACGGTGTCTGGCGCGTATCCGATGATCGGTCCGCCCAGGGCGCCACGGTCGATACCTTCAAGGGTGCCGTAAACAACTTGTGCGGCTGCGATGGATGCGCCGGTAGAGCCCATGCTCACAAAACCAGCGGCTTTACCCATTTTCACCACGCCAGCCGAAACGAATACCGACGCCTTGGGCTTAGATCGGTACGCGAGTGCGGGGCTTTCACCTTCTTCGACCACACCTTCTGCGGGAACAACCTGAACGAGTTGCTTTGCCGGTGTGTCGTATTTATCGAGTTCAGCCTGGATGGCTTCAGCGTCACCGACCAAGGCAATCGCAACGCCACCTTCACCGATCGCCTTGAGCGCGGCTGGGACGGTCACAACTGGACCGTGATCTCCACCCATAGCATCCAGGGCTATTGGAGTTATTCCTTCGGGGATTCCCGTCATACTGACATCGTCCTAATTTAAACCGGCCAAACCAGTTCGCTCGTTCAAACTTGTCGTAATGGTACTGTCGCTTTACCTGAAACGGCGTCAGTACCATCGGGTTTCTTACATCCAACATTACAGGTCACAACGGTACCTTCGTCGATTTCCGTTACACCCGATATCGAACCGTAAATAGATACTGTCTCCCCCGGGATTACGGGAGCACTAAACCTGACCTTGATTTTCCCGCCCGCGTGCCAGTCGTCTGGGAATGATTTTGCGAGCAGTTCTGTCACGAAGGCGAGACTGAGCATGCCATGTGCGATTCTCGTGCCGAATGGGGTTGTCGATGCGTATTCCTCGTCAAGGTGAATAGGATTGTGATCACCGGACGCTTCGGCATATGCGTCGACACGATCCTGTGGGACAAATCGGTCAAATCCTGGCAGATCAGCTCCGGCTGCAACTTGGATATCTGACATTAGGTTTCCACCCCCGAAACTATGATCGTGGTGGAGGAATCACCTACTTTGCTTCCGTCTGCATCCGTGTATTCCACTTTCACGGTAGCGAATTTACTACCTCGGCGCATTGAACTGGAAGCCAGGGTACCTGTCGCAGTAATTTGCTCCCCTACGTTGATCGATCTGATCCAGGAAGCTTCTTGCCCCGCATGAACAGTTTGCAAACCTTCACTGAAAAGACCCAAGTCCTCGATAAGTTCCGTGAGTGCCGCAGCAACGGTCATCATAGGGGCAAGAGATATTCCGTAATCGGGTGATTCGTCGCCTCCGACGGCCTGATTGTAGGAAGCTGAACGTTCAGGCGAAATAGTCACATCGTAAGGACCGAACGAGTGTCCAGTTTCAACCGATTTGATAAGAACGTCTGCCAATAGATCCCCTGATAAAACTTCGAACGATTATTCAGTTTGGTTCGCGTGTCGAAATTCTAATTCTGCCCCACGTTTGAGGCAAAGCTAAAAGCGAACCTAAACTCCAGTCGTTACGCCACTTCTTCGCTGCATCGAAATCGCTTCATCAACCAGTTCAGCTGCGAGTTCAAAAGACATCGGGTTTCGGAAGTCCAACTGCGAGATTGCAAATACGCGGTACAGCAAGCCTGTGGATACGAGACCTGAATTACTTTGACCTAGTGCCGGTAGTTCGATCCCAAGTGCCTCAGACATGGCGACAGCTGCATTCATACCGCTTCGATTCAGGTACACGCGGGTTAGAACCCTTCCTTTGTGAGTCAGGCTTACGCCCGATCGATCCTGATTAAGCTCGACCCTCAAGTGAGACCTGGGTCGCTCAAGAAGTTTGTAACCGTGTTCGAGAGCGCGTTTTCGTGAGACTGTCAATATCGCCTGAAATCACAACTAAATTTTTACGCAACATCGCGATGAAGCGAGTTCGTAAGTCCGTTGGCTAAGTATAATCCCGCGCGGTTTGCGATCTCAAAATACGAACGCGGTTTTCAAACTTGAGTCTCAAGAACAAAAATGCAATCGTCACAGGCGGTGCCACTGGTATCGGCAAGGCAATCTCTTTGAAGCTTTCCGAACTAGGCGCGAACGTTGTTGTCGCCGATATTATCCGGGAGGCAGCCGAATCAACAGCCGACGAGCTTTCTGAACGGTCGATTGGGATCGAATGTGATGTCACTGACATTGACCTGATTCAAAGGATGGTCGAGCACTCAGTATCTGAACTCGGCTCGATAGACATTCTCGTGAACAACGCCGGTATTGCCGGTGCCTCAGGATGGTTTACTCGGGCAGAGTCGACAGAAGAAGACTGGAAAGCTACCTACCAGGTCAATGTGATTGGGATTCAAAACGTGACCGCTGTGGCTAACGATCACATGAAAAAACGACGAGAGGGCAAGATCGTTAACCTTGCGTCAATCGCTGGTCGAGAGGGCCGCCCCTCGCTTCCTCATTACTCAGCATCAAAAGCTGCTGTCATCAATCTCACCCAGTCTATGGCAATGGAGCTGGCTCGATACAACATCAATGTGAATGCTATTTGTCCTGGACTGTTGTGGACGCCAATGTGGGAACAAGTAGGTGGCAGGTACGCGCGGGATATTCCTGCATACGAAGGGTTAGAGCCCAAAGAAGTCTTCTACAAGATGATTGAAGACCGTATTCCAATGGGCACTGAGCAAACCCCAGAGGATGTTGCCGACGCAACGGCATTCCTTGTTTCTGATGATGCTCTAAACATCACCGGTCAGGCGTTGAACGTCGACGGTGGATTTTTTATGCGGTAAGGCCAGTTTCGTGGAATTTGAAGGCAAAACAGCAATAGTTACCGGCGCTGCGAGTGGCCTGGGTAAAGGCATCGCTATCGAACTCGCTACTCGTGGCGCAAACATAGTTGTTGCCGATCTCGATGAAAAGATAGCTTCTGAGGTCGTTGCAAGTGTCAAGGCAACAGGAAGCAAAGCCTACTTTTGCGAAACAGACGTCACTGAACAGTGGTCGACCGACGGCATGGTTGAAGAGGCGCTGGAACAGTTCGGTGACATCGACGTGTTGGTCAACAATGCTGGCGTGTGGGGCGCACCGGGTTATACAGAGCGTTCAGAACCGAGTCAGGAAGACTGGCAGGCGACGTTCGATGTAAACGTGCTGGGTATCGTTCACTCGATTCAATCGATCGAGCAGTACATGTCTGAACGTGGCATTGGCAAGATCGTAAATATCGCATCGGTAGCCGGCCGATTGGGACGTCCCGGATTCGCGTCTTATGCAGCGTCTAAAGCAGCAGCAATAAACGTTTCGCAAGCGTGGGCATTCAAGCTGGCTCCCTTTGGGATCAACGTGAATACGGTTTGCCCCGGGCTAATTTGGACACCGCTTTGGAACTCGATTGCTGAGTGGCGTCAGGCGCAAAACGAAATGTACACTCGTTCGACGCCACGACAAATATTTGAGCAAACCGTTGCTGAGCGTGTTCCGCTGGGGCGAGAGCAAACCGCCGAGGATGTCGGTAAAGCGGTAGCTTTCCTGGCTTCTGAAAGAGCGAAATCAATCACCGGACAGGCATTAAATGTCGACGGTGGAATCCGAATGAACTAAGAATTAGTTCAGCGGTGTGATCCCGAGTGCGGCCTCGGACATGTCTGTGAGGATGTCGTCCAGGGTTCTTGCCGTGTTCGGCCCGACAACCTTCTTGACGATCTCGCCTTCCTGGGTCACAAAGAATTTCTCTGGTATTCCGGTGATTCCGAAGTCGATGGCCGTCAGTCCAGTCGGATCGATCGCGTTTACGTACTCAATTCCGTTTTGATCGATGAAGCTCTGAACAGGATCCTCGGAGTCCCAGATCGCAATTCCTATGAATTCGACTCCACGGTCTTTCCACTTTTTGTATGTCTGGGCAAGAACAGGACCTTCGGCACGACACGGCGCACACCAGGACGACCAGAAATCAACTACCACGATCTTGCCGCGGTATTTTTCGATCGAGACAGGTTCTCCAGATAGGTTTGTGAGCGAAAAATCGGCGTCTGGTTCAACTGAGAGAGGGACTTCCCCGAACACGTTGTTCTCGCCTGGGCGACCGGCTGCACCGTCGTTCTGAGCTACTCCCCATGCAAAGAGGGTGATTATCAGCACCAGGGGTACGCCGATGCCGACTAATACGTTCCGACGTTGACTCAATTTAGCTTTCCGATTTTTCGTCCTGCTCGTCAGATTCAGCAGTGTCTGAATCTGCAGGTTCGTCCTGAGATTCTTCTTGAGAGTCGGATGAAGAATCAAGTTCCAGTGCAAGGTCCTTCAACTCTTCGCGTCGTCGTTCGTAGTCGTCCTGTTCGACATTGCCTGACTCAAAATCGTCATCGAGGTTGGCAATTTCTGTGAGTACGTCTTCCCTTGTGGCTGGTTCGTCATCGTCAGGTGCTGACTCAGATTTTCTCGTCGAGTAAATGGCATATCCGAGGATCGCAAGCAACGCCAATCCAACAACCCAGATGATCACGATGATGTAGGTGCGACCATCGAAGAAATCTGAGAGCGTTTGGAGCGCAGTCGGTTGAGGCAGATCGGCGAAGGTGATGTTTAGTTCGTGATCAATGGCGAAGTTTTCGCCTTCGATTGAATTGAACACATCATCGCCAACCACGACCGATTCAATCTCACCGAAGCCACTGGCTTCTATTCGCCCGCCACCGTCTGGTACCAGCAATCGAATCTGGTCGGCACCGTAGGGCAACTTGAGATCGAAATCGAAAGAATCGCCTTCGTACTCGAGGATGTAGCTCATTAGGATTGCCGACTCCCCGGGTGGTACCGGGTTAGTCATAGCGAATCCGGTCGGGATTTCGAGAATGTTGCCACCGGCTGGAAGCTCGGTTTCGACAGAAAGATCAGAAAAACCTTCCGGGAGGTTGAACCGGAGAAGGTCTAGTCCGGTCAGGTCCGGATCTTGGAGATCTGGAATCCACAGACGGTCTCCCTGGTTATCGACGTTGACCACAGCAAGCACACCAACTTGTCGACTTCTTGCGTCAATTGTTGGGACCATCATCACGTAAGAACTGAACGTGATCATGTCGAGCGACTGAGTTTCGTCGTAAACAGTCAGGCGAACTCGAGACCAGTCCTCGACACCTGCCATATCGATTGACGGTGTGTACTTCTCACCATTCGCTACGACTCGATATACGAGACCCGGGCCGGACACGAGATTCGAGAACGTAAACGTTCCGTCATCGTTTACAGGAATCTCTTCCTGTTCGATGATCTCTCCCGCGGATTCATCAATTGTTAGAAGAAGCACCGTGAAATCGTCGGGAAGTCTCCCGCCTTCACTACCGTTCACAACGATTCCGGAGATCGTATCCTGAGCTTGAGCCGATGCCGTTTGGGTTGGCGAAACTGCCAACACTGCCGTTGCGAACAACACCAGGAATAAGACGGCAACCAATCGGGTTCCGAATTTTTTGTCTGCATACAAAGTCATCAAATTCATTAAACCGTGTCTCCGCCCTCAAGCGACTCAGATGATTGGTTCCTCAGCTGAGCAATTTCCTCTTCAATGTCGCGTTCGCGTGCGCTTCCCGCGCCCGTTTCCTGCATCAACAACTGCGCGGCAGCGTGCCTTAGCTGGTCGCGCTGTCGTTGATAGTCGTCTTCCGTCAGATCCCCAGAGGTGTAGTCGGACTCCAGATCATTTATTTTGCGGTAAATCCTCAATCGCTCCGCACGAAGTTTCTCGCGGGTTACGAACGATTCTGAAACCATCCGGTAGCGATTCTTCCTGAAAAGCGGATACGCAATGACCGCTACACACAGGATCGCTAGTAGTGTTCCGAGGGTTACAGCCATCAGTCACCCACCTCTTTACTTGAGGTTGGCATTTTTCTACGTTCGACGGATGGTTGTGGCCACAGGGCAACCATGGTGCCGATTACGAAAAACGGCCCAGACGCCCATAACCACCAGGCGAGCGGATTGATACTCACTGCCAGTGAAACTCGTCCATCTGATAGGAAGTCCCGCGGGATCACATAGAGATCTTCCGCGATAGTAGATCGAATACCTGAACGCACTGACGCCATGTTGAAATCGAGATAGAAGCCATGCCATGGCTCAATTTGACCGATGTACTCATCGTTGGGTCTGAGCGAGCTGTCCTTGATCGTAAAGCCATCCGCCCCTTGAGCTTCGGCGAATTCAAATTCCTGGATGTAGTCCTGTCTGTCGATGTTGAAGACCGACATTTCCGCCCATTGGGCTATGCGATCGGAACGGCTCGCGTCCCCATTGCTGACGTACTCCACCCGGTAGTTGTCGATAACCAGACTCTCACCGAGTCCCAGGGCACCGTCTGTACGTTGCTGGTAGAAGTTGGTTCCGATGATGCCAAGGCCAAGCATCAGGATTGATATGTGAACGATGTAGCCACCGTGACGCGGGCGATTACCATTGACCAATCGCCACCATGCCAGTGCCCAGTTGTCGCCAGCTCGGTGTCGAGATACCGTGCCACGCCACCATTCTTCCAGGATTGCGGCGGCGACGAACGCAACTACTCCAAACGACAGAATGGCGACCGGGCGTTTTACCCCGAGTAGGACTAACACGATGATGGTGATGATTCCGATTATTGTTGGCCAGACGAACCATTGCTTGAGCGATCGTGCTGATGACTTCCGCCACGGGAGCAGTGGACCGACTCCCATCATGAGGACAATTCCCAGGAGGATTGGTCCATTTGCACGATCGAAGTACGGAGCAGAAACGCTCACAGATACGTCGCGGGCAAGGTCGGAGAACAGCGGGAAGAGTACTCCCCATAGCGTTACAGCCATCACGGCGAGGAACAAGAAGTTGTTGATCAGGAACGATGCTTCTCGAGACATGAACGATTCCATGGCGCGGTCAGACTTCAGCTCAGGCATTCGCCACAGGAACAACGCAAAAGCGAACACGAGACTGATCATCATGAACGACAGGAAAATCACACCCAGCGTCGATGATGCAAACGAGTGAACGCTAACGACAGGTCCACCCCGGTTGATGAACATTCCTAGTTGTGCGAGAACAAACCCAATATTGAGCATCGCAATGTTCCACATACGGAACATTCCACGGCGTTTCTGAACCATGATCGAGTGAATAAACGCCGTCATCACCAACCACGGCATAAGTGCGACGTTCTCGATCGGGTCCCACGCCCAGTAACCGCCCCATCCGAGGATGGTGTACGCCCACCACGCGCCGAGCAACATCCCGGTGCCGAGCACGCCCCAACTGATGATCGAAGTTACCCGAGCAACGTCGATCCAGTCGTCACCGTAGTTGCCAGCAATCAAGGCTCCCGAGGCAAACGCGAATGGAATCGTAATCGTGATGAGTCCTCCCATTAGAAGGGGAGGGTGGCTGAACATTCCTGGGTGAGTCAGGAGCGGGTTGATACCTCGACCGTCAAGTGGACCCACATCGTTTAGTTCGAACGGGCTTGCATAGAACGCGAGAACGAAGAAATAGAAGAACTGCGTAGCTCCGAGAATCGCTATGGTCCAAGGCATGCTTCTAGCCAGGCGTTTCGGAGCCAGCCAGACAGATAGGCTTGATGCGACTGCAAGAACCAGGAGTATGAACAACAAGGATCCCTGGTTTCCTGCGTAGAAAGCTACCCACACGAATGCTCGATCCATAACGGTATTCGAGTGGTCTGAGACGTACTTGATCGAGAAATCGTTTTGCACGAACGCGGTGATGAGCGCGAGAGACGCAACCACAGTCACAAGAGTCGTCATATGGAGAGAGCGTGACGAACTTACCAGCAGTTCTGGCATCCGTTTTTTGACTCCGACCACGGATGCAATAGCAGCGTACGCAGAGAGAGCAAGACCGAGCAAGACGCTCATCAGACCAAGGTCAGCCATTAGTCTTTCGTTTCCTCAGTGTTATCGGTTGAACGTGGGCTTGATCCGCCAAGATCTCGATCGACCTGTTCAAGGAACTGATCTATAGATTGCGTTGACTGTGCTGTTGAAGCGACCAACTGATCTGTCGAGCGGCGCATATTCCGAATAGTCCAGAGTGCTATCGCCAACGCACCTACCACGATCACTATTGGGGCGATCCAGGCAAGCATGTTAAACCCTGATCGTGAAGGTGCGGCAAGGATTTCCTCTCCGTACCTTACGACGAAGTAGTCTTTGATTTCGGAATTAGTGTTGCCGGCGATCAGCAACTCGTCGACCTTCGCTCGCATGTCTTGAGATATTTGTGCGTTAGAA
>CAYYMP010000037.1:0-16946 GCA_964472915.1 uncultured Dehalococcoidales bacterium
AAATTGCAATGCGAGAGGCCCTGAAGCGCGGCCTCGATGAAGCTCTAGAAAACGACCCCAATGTATTCATCATGGGTGAAGACATTGGTGAGTACGGTGGTGCTTATTCGGTAACCGATGGGTTTCTGAAGAAGTACGGTCCAAAGCGAATCAAAGACACTCCAATTTCTGAGAACGCCTTCGTTGGTGCAGGTATAGGAGCTGCCGCTGGCGGACTTCGACCGATCATCGAAATTATGTCGATATCGTTCTCACTCGTTGCGTTCGACCAGATCGTCAATATGGCAGCGAACATTCGTTACATGTCAGGTGGACAAATCAGTGTCCCGATGGTTGTGCGAGCACCTACCGGCGCCGGTGTACAGCTAGGAGCCACGCACTCTCAAAGTTTCGAGACGTGGCTTGCTGAAGTTCCCGGCATGAAAGTCGTCTGTCCCTCGAACTCCTACGATGCTCTTGGACTGCTTCGATCAGCAATCAAAGATGACAATTTAGTAGTCGTCGCTGAACCTGCCCTGCTTTACGGCGCGAGAGCTGACGTTCCCGAGGACTACTACGAGATTGAGATTGGCAAGGCCGATGTCACGCGGGAAGGAAGCGACTTGACGCTTGTGTCCTACGGCTACGGCATGCGCCCGGTGAACGATGCTGCTGACAAGCTGTCTGCTGAGGGTGTTTCAGTCGAAGTTATTGATCTGCGCTCGCTCAGTCCACTAGATGTTGACACTGTTGTTAGTTCAGCTCAGAAGACCAATAAATTGGTTGTGGTTGATACTGCTCGTCGAACGGGTGGCATCATGGCTGAACTCGCTGCAGAAGTTCAAGAACGTGCCATGGACTGGTTGGACGGTCCTGTGGTGCGAATCGGTTCGACTGATGTACCGTGGCCATACAACCGAGATCTTGAACAAACTGCACTCGTTGGAGTTAAAGAAGTTCTCGACGGCGTGCGGAATGGATTCGACCTTTAATTCTCCCTGGTAGTTCTCTCTGGTTACTTCTTGTTATTCGGGTGTCCCCGGACGTGCGCGTCGCTTAGGATTTGAGTACTAACCGGATCACGAGACCGCCAATTTCGGCGGAGAGAAAGGAGGATGTGTTTATGCCGGTAGTTGCAATTGTCCCCACGCGTCTTCCAAACTCTCAGTATCAAGATGATCTGGTACGTCTTTTACCGCACCTATAAAGCTCGGTAGTAGAAGATTTCCTGGTCGTCTGGGAAATCTAGCCTTGAGCAATAGCGAACCAGACGGGTCTTCCGTCTCCCCAAACAACCAGCAAATCGACCAACTCACGCAATTCGGGTTGGACGACGATTCGCGAGAGCGTTTCAATCGAATTCTTTCATCAAACGACGGGCTTGTTCCTGGTCGGATTGGGCGGGTTGACGGTATATCTAACTACGTCCACTGCGGTGACATCGATTACAGAGCGGTCAGCACTTTTGCACGAATTGCTCATGATGACGAGTTCGAAATCGAACCGGTCCAGCCGACGGTGGGCGACTGGGTCCTTGTGCGCCCCGACCTTCAAACCGAGCGCCATGAAATTGAACTGGTCCTGCCACGCAAGTCGCTTCTCAAACGTAAACGCGCAATGAGGGGTGACGAGGAAGGTGATAACCAACTCCTCGCTGCGAATATAGATACCGTCTTCATCGCTCAGTCAGCTAGTTACTTAAACGGCTCTCGGCTCGAACGAGAATTGGCGGTTGTTTGGGACAGTGGGGCTCGTCCTGTAGTTGTGCTGACCAAGTCAGACATCGTTACTCAGGACGAAATGGATGAGGCACTCGACGAGTTGCTGACAATCGCGCTCGATGTCGAAGTAATACCGGTAAGCGGTATTACAGGGACTGGAACACATGCGCTTCAGCCGTTCTTGCAGCCGGGGCAAACTGTTGTATTGCTTGGAGCATCGGGGGTTGGCAAATCGACCCTGGTGAACCACATGATGGGCGAAGAGGTGATGGACACCGGCGAAATCAGGGAATCGGACACCCGTGGTCGTCACACAACAACCACCCGTCAACTTTTGTCACTGCCATCCGGCGCAGCACTGATCGATACTCCAGGTATTCGTTCAATCGGGCTTTCCTCAGGTAGCGAGGAAGCGTTGTTGAAAACCTTTTCTGAGGTCGAGCAATATCTCGGGAAATGCCGATTCCGTGATTGCGGACACTCAGGTGAGCCTGGCTGCGCAATTGGTGAGGCAATTGAAGCGGGTGATCTGATTGCTGAGCGGTTCGATTCTTACAAGCGGATGTTGCGGGAAATCGAATTTGAACAGACTAAGAATGATCCTGCCGTGAAAACGGAGCAACAGATTCGAATGAAGAAAATTGCTCGTTCTCATCGTCAGAAATCCAAATTCGAGAAACGGCAACAACGCCGCGATTAGAAGCCCACGAATTAAGTCGTATTCGACTCACTTGTTCCCAATTGTTGTGTACCCTCATATGCGGGTCTTTTAAGACCCGTGATTTTGTCTGCTGGTAGCAATAAATATTTCAGTTGATCTCGTACGCAGGAGTGCAAATTTGATTAGCGAAGTGACCATGCCCTCGATGGGTGCCGACATGACTGAAGGCACAATCGTCAAGTGGTTGAAGGCCGAGGGTGATCAGGTCAGTCGAGGGGACAAGCTCGCAGAAGTTGAGACGGACAAGACTGTCGTCGAAATGGAAGCTTATGCAGAAGGTCTGCTTCGCAAGATCGTTGTAGCAGAGGGCAATTTAGTCCAGGTAGGAACGGTGATTGCGTTTATCGGTGATGCTGATGACGAAATTCCAGAAATCGCTGAGACTGAAGCAGCCGAACCAGCCGAGGGATCTGCACCAGCGCAAGCTGCTGAGTCGATTCCTGCTCCTGCCCCAGAACCAACTCCAGTTCCTGCGGCACCAGCAGCACCTGCTCCGGCAGCCGCAGCTCCACTTGCATCCCAGGGTGGTCGGGTAAAAGCGTCACCAATTGCTCGCAAACTCGCAGCCGAAAAGGGATTTGATATCGCTGCGATTCCTGGCACTGGACCGGGAGGGCGAATTACCAAAGCCGATGTGGAAGGCTTCACTCCATCACCGCAGTTCGCTGTGTCTGGCGGTCGGTCACCTATCACGATCGATGGCTCCGACACACCGCTGTCATCCATGCGACAGGCTATTGCTCGCGTCACAGTGAAGTCGAAGACTGAAACCCCGCACTACTACGTAACGCACGAAGTAGACATGGGTGCTGCAATGAACTTCCGCCGTCAGTTGAACGAAGCACTCGCCGAAGCTGGTGAGCGAGTTTCGGTAAACGACATGATATTGAAGGCAACTACGAATGCCTTGATCAAGTACCCGAAGTGGAACGCAACGTTTGACGGCGACAAACTGATCGGACATTCGAGTGTCAACCTCGGAGTCGCAATTGCGCTCGATCAGGGACTAATTGTTCCTGCCGTCATGGGTATCCAGAACATGTCTCTGGTGGAGATTTCACGAGCTGTTAGGGATCTTGGGAAGCGCGCACGTGGCGAGGGTGGAACTCTTAGCCAGGACGAGTTGACTCAAGGAACGTTTGGTACCTCGAACCTCGGAATGTTCGGTACTGACACATTTGCTGCAATCATCGTGCCACCGAATGCTGGAATTATTGCTGTCGGTGCAGTGAAAGAAAAGCCGGTCGTGAAAGACGGACAGATCGTTGTGGGACAAATGATGAACGCAACGATCTCGGCAGATCACCGAGTTGGTGATGGAGCCGAAGCGGCTGTCTTTATGAGCGAATTCCAGAAGAATCTGGAAAACCCGATCCGGTTGATGATGTAACCACCCGAAACGCTGCCAAATAGGCAGCGTTTTTTGTGACTGGAAATTCCTGCTAAGCAGGGTAAGTGAGTAGAATCTCGATCGATGTACGTACGCGAGGATTTCACAGCTGAAGAGCGGGTTGTACTTTCGAGATTCTTTACGAATATCGATCAACCGGTTTTTGCCCTGACGAACCTGCCAGAGGTGGTCAAAGGGGCGTTGTTCGCTCGCTACAGCCGATCTCCGAAATCACTTCGACGCTTGTTCCTCGATGAGTTCTACGATCAGCCTGATTTTCCTCTAGAAGAGCTAACTGCCGGGGTAGACAGCGATGTTGTCGCGACCAACCGCGCCGAAGAACTATATGACCGTGTTTTCTCGCAGTACGGTGATGATTCTGTAGCCCAATTGGGCGGAGCACACATTGCTTGCGAGCAGTCGTCAAACATCCTCACCAAGATTTTGGAGTGGGGTCGGTTAGCCGCTTATCTCGAGCAGTCGACCCGGTATATCTTCTTCGACCAGAAACTCGGTGGACGATACCGTTATCTGACGCCCCCTGAAGTCGAAACTGGTCCACTTGCCGATGAGTACGTCAAGACGATGGACTGGTTGTTCGACGAATACTCAGAACTGGTGCATCAATGTGTTCCGTTCTACGAAGACCAGTTCCCTCGCCAAGAAGGCGATTCGAAGTTCATCTACAACGCTTCGATCAGAGCGAAGGCATGTGATTCGGCGCGAGGGCTGCTTCCAGCTGCAACGCTTTCGAACGTCGGTGTATTTGCTACAGGTCAGGCGTTCGAGCAAATGCTTATACGGATGAATAGTCATCCATTGCAAGAAGCTCGCGACTACGCCGACATGATGTTGGTCGAATTGAGGAAGGTAATTCCGTCCTTCCTCAAGCGGGTGGACATCTCTGATCGTGGTGGCGCTTGGTCAGGTTATTTTGAAGACAACCGGGAGGCGATGGAGAAGATCGCTTCTGGTCTTGGGTTAGAACCGGAACCAATCGATGAAGTGACCCTGGTTGATTGGGACCAAGATGCCGAAGACAAGGTCGTGGCATCAGCTCTCTACGCTCATGTGGACGTTTCCGACGCTCAACTGGAAAAAGTTGTTGCCGGAATGTCGTCCAATGACAAGGCAGAAGTGATCAAAGCCTATGTCGGGGATCGCCAGAATCGACGGCATAAGCCTGGGAGAGGGATGGAGCGTTCGTTCTACAGGTTCGACGTTTTATCTGATTTTGGTAGTTTTCGAGACCTCCAGCGTCATCGCATGATGACGATCGATTGGCAACGGTTGGGAGTAAAACACGGTTACTCGACCCCACCTGCGATTGAAGAGGTTGGTTGGACCCAGCGCTGGGACGATGCGATGGGACGTATGTCTGAACTCCACGACACGATTGCCGACGCACACGGTGTTGATGTGGCTCAGTACGTTGTGCCATTCGGCTACAAGCTTCGCTACTCGATGCAGTTCAACGTTCGAGAGGCATTCCATCTTTTGGAACTTCGTACTGCGCAGCAAGGGCATCCTGACTACAGGCGGGTCTGCCAGGAAATGCACAACCAGATTCGTGACGTGGCTGGTCATGCTGCCCTCGCCGGTGCAATGACCTACGTCGATCACGAGCACTACGATCTTGAGAGACTCGAAGCAGAGCGACGAGCCGAGCAAAGGCGCGAAAACCAGAACTAAAGACCGTTGATTACGGTTTGCGTCGAGTCATTAGCCAGGCTGGAACTAGTGCGATGGTCGAGATCACGACCGCGTACTCGTAGAACCGGGTAAATACATCCATACCTGCGCGGGTTGCCGAATCAACAATCTCTTGTTGGATGGCTGGGTCGGTCGAAAAAGCTGGCACGTCAGCGACCAGTTCCTGGAATTGGACCGTGCCGAGTGCGGTCATTGCGGCAAGGCCGGCAGTCATGCCTACCATTCGAGAAACCGTCAGAAGTGACGATGCCGCACCAAGATGATCCACAGCGGCGTCCGTCATCCCTGTTTCAGCAATCGGTGACACGAGGATTCCAAGCCCGAGTCCTGTGATGGCCAGGTGAATCGTGATCATGGGCTCGGCCATATCAACCGTCCACCTCGATAGCAGAGCGAATCCGGCGATAGCAATGAGCAACCCGACGATTGCTGGTGTCCTGGCTCCGATGCGTTGTGTAACTATTCCGCCGATAAGCGCACCGACACCAATGGCAATCGTCATTCGCAGTAACTGGAGACCCCCCTCAAGTGGAGATTTTCCGAATACGGAGGCTGCCATCAACGGGACCGTAACCATGCCGATTATTAGCACTGCACCGATCAGAAAGTGCGTCACATTCGCCAGGTTGAAAGACATCCTG
The DNA here is from genome assembly GCA_964472915.1 of uncultured Dehalococcoidales bacterium. GTDB lineage: Bacteria > Chloroflexota > Dehalococcoidia > Lucifugimonadales > Lucifugimonadaceae > Lucifugimonas. The sequence continues at coordinate 6,166 of CAYYMP010000037.1, forward strand.
CCGAATAGCTCCCGCGGAAAGAGCGGGCTTTCGGATCTACGGATCGTGAATATCAATACTGCGATGAATGCGAAGGCCAGTACGAGCGCTACGGACATGATCGAGTCAGGTTCTCCAATCCGTACCAGTCCGATCGTTAGTAATGCCAACAACGCGGCAAATACCGCTGATCCAAACAAGTCGATCTTTACCGGGTTTTTCCTTGCAGGTGGATTGCGAGTTATCCAGATAACCGCCAGCACAGTGAGCGGCAGGTTCAGCCAGAACGCCCATTCCCAGGAAATCCACGTGGTAATTCCACCGCCCCAGAGCGGACCGATTACTCCGCCTGCTTCGGCGCTGGCGCCAATGAGTCCGAATGCAATCGCTCGATGTTTTGAATCGACCAGTTCGTTAACTGATGCGATCGCCACTGGGATTGCTGCACCGCCGCCTATTGCCTGGAACACTCGAGTTCCGACAAGCCATCCGAACTCAGGCTCACCGCCGTAAAGTAACTCGGGAATGATTGGCGATATCGCGACCAGAGCGGATCCGAGACTGAATACGGCCATGGCTATGATGAACGCATTCCGATATCCGAGTCTGTCTGAAAAACGGCCCATTAATGGCATCGCTGCGGTGTAACCGATCAGGTATCCAGTGATCGACCATGACGCCCTGTCTAACTCACTAACTCCGACTCGTAGGTCAGCCATCATGTCGGGCAGTAACGTCACGACCACTGTTTGGTCATCGGCCGCAATAAACACTCCAAAGCAGAGTGGCATCAAGAGCTTGTATGGCGTTAGGAACGCGGTGAGTCGAGCGAGCATGTACGACTAAATCGGTGGCTCGAGGGTGGTTTCTACGTTGAAGTCGGTCAGGTCGATAACTCGTATTGTCCCCGGCTCATCTTCTGGTTGAGCGACACCAGTTATGACCACTTTCTTAAGTCGGTACGTCTCGGGCTCCAGACTTAGAACAACGTCGGTGACTGCACCGGGTTCAACGCTACCAACCAGGGATATCAGTGCTTCGGCCGGGATGTTTCCGTGTATTTGCAATACACCGTTGCCGGGTTGAACTTCGGGGTACACAGCATTCTGGGTCGAGCCAAGGATGTCGGCGACCAAACGCACAGGATCGAGGAATGAGAACGGGCTTTCTTCTGGCGGAATCTCTGACCAGTTGCCAGTGAGTGGATTCGTCATCCATGTTTGTTCGTCGATGACTACAGCTTCGACTCGAACGAATGCGCGCCCGATTGTCGCTTCAGCTTTCAGGTCCAAGCCGTTTGTCGTCACTAGCCCGCCTGCTTTGCTTAGTTCTAGTGCACCCGAGAGTGTGGTGTGACCTGATTCATGGGTCAACTCAAAACTGAAGCTGTCCAATCCTGCCATGGCGTCTTCACCGAGCTGGACTACTTCTGGTGCCCTCACGGTAGGTGTTGGAATTGCGGTGGGTTCTTCTGCTGAACTACAAGAGCTAATCAGCAAACCAATAAACAGCGCAGCACACAGGAAGACGGGGATGTGTCTCGGAACTTGCGTGTATGTGCCGATTGATAATTTCGATTGGACCATTGGCACACTTTAAGCGAAAAACGTTTACGGGTCGCTGCAATCCCGCATAAAGCCGCACGTGTCGCACCTGAGTTTGCAATGGAGATCGACCATGTGCGTGCCGCAACGGTCGCACGTCCAGATCTTGGTTTCAGTCGACATTCACTACCACCCAACTCAACAAGGAATACCTCTGCTTAATCCTTTGCGGATGTTAAATGTTTTCCGGTGAGGATTAATTCGTCTGGGCAGACAACACAGTAATGCCAGACGGATCGTGATCAACTTTTCCGATCGGCTCCTGAGTGACGGCTGCACTGGAGTAGAGGTACAACGGGGCAGGGAGGAGGAACGATACGGTCGCGGATCCGATCTCACTAACGGTGAATTGCGCTACTGGGTTGGGGTCACCATTCCCGATCAACCACAGTGTGTATGCGTGACCGGGCAGAGGTTGTTCAAGTCCGTGAACTTGGAACACGGCTTCGTTACCAACGACCCTCACAGCGATAAGACCTGATGCGTCGGAAGGTGCCTGTTGGTTGGCAAGCCAACTTTCGATCTGGTAGCCCTCTTTCATTGCGACATACGTGAGCCAGCTTTGATCCCTAAGCGCTTCGACAAGGGCGTTGTTGGCAACACTCAATTCGCTGACCATTTGTTCCTGGTGACTCACCTGTGCGAGTGTTGAACCGAAATCGGATTCCATCTTTTTCATTTCCGATTCCATTTGATTGACCATCTCCATAGAGTCGGTTTTTGAACTCTCCAACTCTTCTCTTAGCGCGGATACAGCCTGCAACTCGGAGTTGAGTTCAGTTCGGAGTTGACCAACCTCATTGTTCAGACGACTGTTCTGTACTCCAAAGGTGCCCGCGACTACGAGCACCAACACTGCCGCAACGGCGGATGCGGCAAAGCCCGATTGAACGAACCGGGTGATTGGACTCACAGACGGTTCTGTCGTTGAATCGACGGCATCAAACCTGGTTTGATCAAGGATGCTGGTACGCAGGCGAGCTGGTGGTGCCAGCGGCTTAACGCCGAGAGCCAGCAATCCAGCAGTCTCATTCATTTCCCGATGCTCGCGTTGCGCGACGGAATCAGTCGAAATGAGTTCTTCAACTTCTTCGCGTTCCGCATCTGAATCCAGAGAATTCAGAACGTAACCTGCGATATTTTCGAAAGCCTGGTTTTCTTCTCGTGAACCTGTCATACCTGAGCGCCCATCTCGGTACTGAGTGAATTACGTAATTTCTTGAGTGCCAATCTCATTCGGGTCTTTACCGTCCCGAGGGGTTGGTCGGTTTTTTCAGCGATTTCAGTTTGAGTCAAGCCCTTGAAGTAAGAGAGTTCGATCACCTGTTTTTGCTCGGTTGGAAGATCTTCCATTGCTTCGCGAACTTTGGCGTATTCAGACTGAGCCACAGCCGCATCAGCCGGTGACATATCTCCCGATTCGATATTCAAATGGTCGTCGATATCGTCGTTCTGCCGTGATCGATCTCTTTTTCGTTTTCTCAACTCGTCAATCGTTCGGTTGTGTGCGATAGAGAACAGCCATGTTGTGAACTTGCCCTTATTTGAAGCGTAAGTTCCGCCGCGCCTCCACACACTCATAAACACATCCTGGGTAACTTCTTCCGAGCTGACCGAATCGTTGAGCATGCGAGCAGCCAGAGCGAACACCCTTCGACCATATCGGTCGTAGAGTTCCGCCAGTGCTTCTCGGTCTTTCTCTCCGACAAGTTCGAGCAACTCGAGATCTTGTAGACCCTGATAGTTCAATTCACGCACCTCGTCCGAATTGGACCCGACCGACCGTGCATCAGAGTAAGCGTGCGCATAACTCCTGGTCGTTCAGGTTGCTTGTATAGGATACGAGGTGATTTGTGGGCCGGATTTCGTCAGGAAGACGAATCCTGGTTTTCTCGCGCAGTTAGCGCTTTGAGTTTGCGCAGCGCACTTTCGGCCTGCTCTGTGTTTGCGTCGGCAGGGGCCTGGGCGAGGAACTTTGTGAGTGAGTTGACTGCATCGCCGAAGTGCCCAACCTTGGTTTGTAGGTGAGCGAGTTCGCTGAGGTTGCGGAGATTTGATGGTTCGAGTAGCTGAACTCGTTCGGCAGCTTCGAGTGCCAACTCGTAGTTCTTATGCTTTTCGTGCGCGACCTTAAGATTTCCGAGTAACCGCCTCAGAACGGCTTTCCGTCCAACAGGTGCGAGGAGTTTCTTCTCGAGCGAATCGAGATCCAGATCGGCGATGCGATCTTTTCCGACGATCATCGTCAGGCATTCTTTACGTGACAACAATCCACCACCGTGGAACGGGTCGACGTAGAGCCGTTCATCACCTGTGCCAATTCCAACGACGAAGTGGCGGCGCAATGAAACTCCATCAACCTCCATGCCAGCTGAACGTGCTACTTCCATGTAAAGAATCGACATGGTCACCGGGTTGCCGTGAAGGCTTTCGATCAACTCGTTGAGGTGGCTGTTTTTGGGGTTGAAATAGTCCTTGGTCGAGCCGGCTAGACCGACCTCGTCGAATAAGACTTCGTGCATCGTTGATACGAACTCGTAGTCGTCGAATTGGAGGGGAAGCTTGGACTTTACGCGCATACCCAACTGGGCGATTTTGCCCCGGTATGCAATTACGTCAAGGTCGGGATATTCGTGAGAGACGGCATAAAGGCTTGCGGCCGCGAGGTCGATCTCTTCATCCGGGCATCGGACGGCGCGGGTGAAGTTTTGCTTTGGTGAATGCGGCTCTATTTCCAAGACCTTATAAACACTTCCGTCTGGTAACTGAATAGTGGCATTCTAGACCTGTTACACCACCGTCGCAACGCGCGTTCAAGTTGACACGATTGAATCTGGTTGCAAGACTGTTTTGAACGGAATTTGCGCGCCCACACAGTTATTCGGCGTGCAGTTACGGGGGGCTCGGGATAGCCGGGCTGAGAGGGCAGACATGATTACTCTGCCAACCCTTGAACCTGATCTGGGTAATGCCAGCGGAGGGAAGATAATGTTTGCTAAATCTTCATCACTCGGTCTCCGGCAACCCGCGTCTGAGTGTGAAGCGATTTGAGCGATATTTCTGAGCCCAGAAAATCAACGGCTGAACATCCTGCGGTATTGGGTCTAGCAGGGATTGGGTTTGGCTACGACCGCGACCAAGTTTTGAATGACGTGTCACTTCAGGTTGGTCCGGGTGAATTTGTCACTGTGTTAGGGCCTAGTGGATGCGGCAAAAGTACGTTGCTGAAACTGATCGCGGGAGTTGTTGAACCAACGGAAGGGCAGCTTTCTCTGCGCCATACCGCTGCAGATGAACGACTTGGGAATATTTCCTTGATGCAGCAGCGCGATCTGCTGTTGGGTTGGAGAACAGTGGCCGAGAACGCCGGGCTTGGTCTCGAGCTATCAGGCGTCGATCCATACGAGATCCTCGGCCAAGTAAAGCGCATCGCTGAAGCTTTCGGACTCGCGGATGTCCTAGAACGTTACCCGTGGGAACTATCGGGCGGTATGCGACAGCGTGTCGCCCTTATGCGCACGCTACTAATCGACAGTGAGCTTGTGTTGCTCGATGAGCCGTTCGGTGCTCTCGACGCGATAACCCGCTCAACTCTCCAGTTGTGGTTGCTCGATGTTGTGGATCAGCAAGACAAATCGTTCCTCATGGTCAGTCATGACATAGACGAAGCATTGCTCATGTCCGACCGGATTGTCGTCATGGCTCCAAATCCCGGGCGAGTAATTGAGCAAGTGATTGTTCCTCGTATTTCAGAGAAATCCCACGAGGCTCTTTTGGAGCCAGAAATACTGGATCTGAAAAGGCGAATTCTTTCGCTACTTGCAAACAAGGAGCAGGTGGCGTGATCTGGAAGAACCTTGGTTGGAATGTGTTACTGCCCCCGGTCCTAACGGTTGTGGTTGCGCTGTTTGCGTGGGAAGTGATCGTTCGGGTGATGGATGTCCAAACCTGGTTACTTCCTCCACCATCGATGATTTTCAAGGAATTGGTGGATTCGTTCTCGCTGTTGTCGAAGCATGCGGGAACAACACTTGCAGAAATGGTTGTAGGTTTTGCTGTTTCAGTCGCGTTGGGTGTGACACTCGCCGCGGGGATCGCTTCTTTCAGGACGGTTGAGCGATCCCTCTATCCACTGATTATTGCGTCACAAACCATCCCGATATTCACGCTCGCACCGCTCCTGATCATCTGGGTTGGCACGGACATCATGTCCAAGGTGATCGTGATCGTTTTGTTCACCTTCTTCCCGATCGTTATCAGCGTTGTTACGGGTCTCAGGCAGGTCGAAGGTGAAATGGTGGATATGTTCCGAACCCTTGGTGCGAATCAGCGCCAGATCCTGATCAAGTTGTTGATTCCGACCGCTTTGCCGAATGTGTTTGCCGGTATGAAAGTCGCCGCGGTTATTTCAGTTATTGGCGCGGTGATCGGGGAGTGGGTCGGGGCAAGTTCAGGGCTCGGTTATTTAATGAAGCTTTCAGGACCTCAGTTCCTGACAGCGAGAGTATTTGCGGCAATTGTATTTTTATCGGTTATGGCAATGGGTTTCTTCGCAGTCGTTGCACTCGCAGAGCGCTACGTTTTGCGAAATCATCCCAGTAGTCAGAGATCAAAAGGAATGCTTGGAGAGTTATGAAGCGTTTTGTTCTTTTCTTATCGGTCATTGTCAGCGTCGCACTGGTGGCGTGTGTGGGCGAAAGCTCTCAGGATGAAGTCGTTCTTACACTGGACTGGTTCCCTAACGCTAACCACGCCGGAATTTACGAGGCTGCGAACCAGGGTTACTTCGAGGATGAAGGCTTGGATGTTTCAATCGAACCTCCAGCTGACCCCTCCGCTATTTTGAGTCTCGTGGCGGCTGGTGACAGCGATTTCGGACTGTTCTACCAACCCGACTTGCTGCAGGCCCGGAGCGAAGGTGTGCCCGTTGTAGCGGTAGCTGGCATCGTCCAAAAGCCACTCAACTCGATGATGGCTCTTAAAGAGTCGGGGATAGAGCGCCCAGGTCAACTCGCCGGAAAGAAGGTCGGGTATCCCGGTATTCCGTGGAACGAGTCGATGCTCGCAACCATGCTCGAATCTGACGGGCTTAGCCTCGACGACGTTGAGCTAATCGACGTGGGTTTTGCGCTGTCGCAAGCGATGCTTGCCGGAACAGTAGATGCCGTTGTGGGCGCTTACTGGACCCATGAATTGATCGTTATGCAGAACGAGGGACACGAAGCGAACGTGATCTTCCCTGACGAGTGGGGTGTCCCCACATACTACGAATTGGTTCTCGTAGCTTCCGAAGAAACCGTTGCCAACAAACCTGAACTGGTTCAACGATTCGTCGATGCGTTCAAAAAGGGTTACGAATACGCTCTTGATAATCCGCAGGAGTCAATCGACACGCTTGTTGAGGCAAACCCCGAGACAGTTGATGAAGACGTTGACCGAGAAGGCGTGGAGTTACTCGTTCCACTTTGGGAGTCTGCGGGTCAGCCGTTTGGTTCGCTGGTGCCGCAGCGCTGGACCGATTTTGCAGACTGGCTGAAGTCGCAATCGCTCGTTGATGAGTCGCTCGACCCGTCGGACGCGTTCACGACCCAGTTCACACAGAGTTAGGAGTAGCTAATGACACGGTTCGACGGGTCAGTTCTCCCGCAGACCGTGTCAGCTTCGTTACTTCAGTGATTCCGAGGCTTTGAAGCTGGTTCACGCCGGCTTCAAAGTTTTCGCCAACTTGAGTGGCGGCGTGGCTGTCATCACTGAATCCAACAGGGATTCCTAGCTCATTCGTCCGATTGGTTAACCAGTCGGATGGATACGGTTCGGGCAAGCCCTTCGCGATTGATCGCGTATTTACTTCAACGATGCTTCCAGCGTTTTTTATGGCGAGCAGGGCAGAGTTGATTACGTCATCCAAAACTGTAGGCAGGGCCAGTCCGGCATTCAGTACGTGAGTACGGGACATCAGTTTTGGCAGATCGAGATGCCCAACGACTTCGGGTTTGATTGCGCTGGTCATTTCTGCGACCAACTCGTAGTACCTGATAAGAAATCGTTCCAGACCTCCACGTCCGGTAACTGCGGCATCGAATAGCGGTTGCGTCACATCGATTGGAACATCATCCACCCAGTGGATTGATCCGATAACGTAGTCGAGATCAAACTGCTTTCGGAGAACTGCTACCTCATCTGCATACGAGTCTGCGGGAACTACTTCGAGTTCTGTTCCGACGAGGATTTCAATGTCTTCGGCATACTCAGTCGCCAGATCACGTGCAGCTGCGACACAAGCTTCGAAATCTCGCATCAGGTCGAGGGGCTCGTACCCCGCTTCGACTTCTTCCGGGTACAGGAACTGCCCAGATGAACGAGGCGCGTGAGGTGTTATTCCAAACGAGCTGTAGCCGAATTTGATAGCGGCTTCGACGACTTCCTTGAGCGTGTCTGAGCCGTGGAGACAGAAATCTCCACTGTGCCCTCCGTGGAGCGAGAATTTCCAGGGATCGCCCATGCTAGAACCGTCGTTGGGGGTAAGCGAGGTGACCCGAGTAGCCGGTGTTATCGACGTGGTAAACCTCGCCCCCTGTGAAAGTCACAAACAGAATGTTCAATGAGGAACCTCCGTAGGAGCAGTTCGTCGGATTGTCAGCAGGTGTCGGATGAGTTCTGACGACGCGACCTGACGCTTCGAATTCGTAAAGCATTGCGCCAGGTCCCCATGTATCTGAACCCGCCGTCGCGATGATCGTGCCTGATGAGGTCATCGTCATGCCGTCAATGCCGCGGCCTTTACCGAAGTCGTGTAGAACTTCGCCATCGCCAAGAGTTCCATCGTCGTTGACCGGGTATGCCAGCAGTGCACGTGTCTCGTTGAGGTCGTGTGGGCTGTCGGCAACGAATAGCGTTTTCTGGTCTTGCGAGAAAAGAACACCGTTTGGCTTTATCGTATCGAACGTCACCCGGAGCGTGTTCCAGTTACCACCAAAGGTGTGCTCAACCATGTAGACCGATTCGTGGTCGAGGTTGTTTGGTCCGTCTGTGTAGTTCGGGTCTGTGAAATAGACACGTCCGTGGGAATCGACTGCAACATCATTCGGCCAGTTGAGCGTTTCTCCCTGGAGTGCGTCACTCAATACCAGCGGCTCGGCGTTGGGATCCGATGCATCAATCTTGGTCAGTCGGTGCGCGTCACCTTCACATACGAACAGTTGCCCCTGGCGGTCGAATGTCATGCCATTTGCTGCGCCGGTGTTTTCGCGCCAGACGGACGACTCACCGGATTTGGGATCCCACCTGAATGTGGTGTGCGCTGCGCACTCGTTGTAAAGAAGACCACTTCCGTCCCACACAGGACCTTCCGTCAGGGATTCGTGGTCAGCAATTTTGGTCCAGTTCCAGTTGGCCATTTTTCTCTCAGTTTGCGTTGTTTGGGTTGTGCGGATAGTTGGATTTCTAGTTAGGCCAGAGCAGGTGACCGGTCATTCCGGTATTGCGAGCGACCAGCGTGTGCCCTTCGATTGAAGAGACGTAGAGGTCCTCGCCAACGAAAGTGCAGTTGGTTGGTCGCTGTGCTGGGGTTGGATGGGTTTCGATGATTCGACCTTTCGGATCGACCACCGTGATCATTCCACCGGGGCCAGATACTTCCCAACCGGTGCAGGCAACAATGTTGCCCTCGCTCGATAGTGTCATTCCGTCGATCCCGCGGTGGGGACCGAAATCGTGGAGAACGGTGTACCCACCAAGTGATCCGTCGTCGTTGACTGGATACGCACGAAGTTCTCGTTTTTCACTGGCGCGGTAGTCGCTTTGCGCGACGTAGAGAATCTTGTAGTCCGACGAAAACAGGAGCCCGTTAGGCATCGTAGTGTCGAACGTTCGACGCACCGCCTGATATGAGCCATCTTCTTGAGGCTCCGCAGAAATTATTGAAGAGTGGTTGATGCCGACGTCTGGATTTACATCTCCCACCCGGTCAGAAAAGTAAATCGAACCGGAAGGAGTAATGGCAAGATCGTTTGGTCCGTTTAGCCGACGACCATGCAACCGATCGACGACCGTCTCCATCGCTCCTGAATCGGTGAACCTGACGATGCGGCGTCCGTTTCCCGAACAACCGAACAGCGTTCCGTTCGAGTCGTAATTGAGCCCGTTCGTGCCTTCTGTGTTTTCGGTCCAAACCTCGACCAGTCCGGATTCGACGTCCAAGGACATGATCCGGTCCATAGCGATGTTTGAGTAGAGAAGGCGCTCGCCGTTCCAGGCGTTTCCTTCTGTGATCGTTCCAATTACTGGAGCAGCATTTTCAAATGACCAGCTCATCGGTTTCCTTTAGTTGTTGTGAATAGTTTTCTGAACCAAAATATATGTGACCGAGAGGCGTTACGAACACCCGAGTTGGTCGGCAAGATCGTGGAAATCTTTCGCAAAGTACTCAAATTCAGGTTCTGATACCAGGTCAGCCTTTTCTGGATCACCATATTCATCGGGTCGTGTTACCAGGGCGGCTCTCAGCCCGGCAGCGCGTGCGCCATGTAGGTCGCCGGAATGAGCAGCAACCATTAGTACTTCGTTTGTTTCGAGTCCGAGCAACGATGCCGCAGTTTGGTATGCAGTCGGATGAGGCTTGTACTTGCCCGCAAGTTGTGCAGATAGCACGGCATCCCAGGGTAGGTTTGTGTACTTCGCCATGTTCGTAAGTAGTGCAACGTTTCCGTTGGACAATGAAGCGATCACGAATTTCGATTTGAGTCGTGTCAGTCCGTCGGTGGAATCTGGCCATCCGTCCAGGCGGTGCCATGCCTTGTTGAACTCGCTGATTTCAGCTTCAGGTATCTCGGGGAATTCGTATTTCTCAAGCAGCAGGTTCAGGCGGTCTCGGTGGATTTCATCGACGATTTTCCATCGATCATCGCCAGCATTCACCTTTGCCATCCCAGAGCTATAACCATCGCGCCACTCGTCAGCAAAGATATCCCAATTAGCCGAAACACCGTGTTTGACACCGAACTCCGCGGCCTGTCGAGAGATGGAGCTCCGCCAGTCGACAACAGTTCCAAAAACATCGAACAAAAGCGCTTTAATTTCCGGGAGTGCCATGAATTCAAACTACCTTTTGTCAGTTAGTCCTTGAGTACGCTCCGAAACTCAGCAAGACCGGGGTATTCTAGTTGGCTCAACACTCAATTTGCACAGGCAATCGTGAGA
>CAYYMP010000038.1:0-16872 GCA_964472915.1 uncultured Dehalococcoidales bacterium
CCGGTCACTTTGGTGGTCCAACCGCTTATATGCCCTATACGGTCGCTACTCACCTTGCAGGGCCTGAAAACGGTGGAATGACCTATGACTACCGTCGACCCAAGCACCCTTTTGCCGACAAATTCATGTTGGCAGGTGGTCACAACGCACCTGCTACATACGCCCTGTGGATGATCATGGGTGAAGCGCTTGCACGAAAGCACGCTGCAACCGGCGACGACCGATACAAGGCCGATCCTGAAGCTTCAATGCTTGCGATTGATTCACTCGGATTCCGCCGAGGAGCAGGCGCCCTCAAGACGATCCTCGAAGAAAACAACCTTGCTGATCACCCTGCAATGGCGCAGGCAAAGATCCGAGGTATTCGCGCTCTTTCCGGTCACTCGGAAACAACTGACCTCACGAACGACGTGAACGGTGGTCCTTCCGGTGTGGGTATTGCTACCGCTGCTGGTAAGGCTGCATTCTGGGACATGATGGGTGCACCTTCTTCACTCAAGATCATGGCAATTGAAGGTGAGTTCGCTCTCACGTCAGGGCACTCTCAGGAGTTCAAGACTCAGGCTGTTGCACAGCGAGTCGGTAAAAGACTCCGCGTTCTCATGTCATACAACAACGCTGGTATCGACGATGAACTAGTCGGAAGCGTTGTGAAAGAAGACACCTACCGAATTGAAGACCAGTGGACTTCTTACGGTTGGAATGTAATCAAGGTCGACAACGCAACTGACTACGACCAGGTAGTTGGCGCACTGAAGACCATGGAAGACTGGGACGACTCCGATCGTCGACCAATGATCGTCATTGGAAACACGCTCAAAGGGTTCTGGCCTGGTGCCAAAGACGGCAAGCTCCCAGGTGATGTAGCCCAGATCGTTGACCATGCCTCGCACGCTTACGGCATGCCTATGAACGGCGAGTACTTTCAGGCACTGGCTACTTCGTTCGAAGAGAAGTACGGCGTCACTTTTGAAGGCATTCGCGACGGTGCTGTATCTGACAACCGTGAGCGATTGCTCCAACTCAAGACGAACATTGATATTGCTCTGTCAGTCCTCGACCAAGACGGACTCGGTGACTGGCTCGCTGAGCGACTGGTTGAAATTGGCGATCAGGTTAACGACGACTTGCCACTTCGAGTTGATGCGGACAACGATCCGTTCCTCGACGACCGACTTCTTGTGAAGAACCTGCCTTCCGAGGCAACGACCGTCACGGCTACCAACCCGGTTAGCGGTGAAACTAAAGACGTCGACATCACCCTGTTCGAACAGCCCGGCGCCGTGAAGGGAACACGTCGAGCTATTTCCGAAATCATCAAGTGGGCCAACTACGTGACCGAAAACCGTTTCGTGATCGTTGCTGCAGACCTTGCTGAGTCAATCAACGTTGACCACGGATCAATCTGGGGGCACTACGACCCACTGACCAACCCCGCGGGAACACGCTTGAAGGCTCCGATCCAAGAAGCTGGAAATGCACTTACCGCAGTTGGATTCACCAGCCAGACTCTTTCCAAAGACCCTGACAAGTTCAACGGTGTTTGGTCGATTTCAGGTACTTACGGGGCGTTCACTCCGCTCATGTACCTGCCACTGCGCGTCTGGAGCCAGCAGAACCAGGACAGCCCATTCCGAATGGGTGTTGCTCACATTCTTGCTGGTCACTCAGGACCGGAGACTGCAGCAGACGCTCGAACTCACTTTGGAATCTTCTCGCCGCAGGTTTGGAAGCTCTTCCCGAAGGGGCAGGCGATTGTTCTTAGCTTCTGGGATTACAACGACGTGGCACCTGGATACTTCGCAGCAGCCGAAATCGCTGCACGAGATCCAAAGGTCGGAATTATCGTCATGGAAGTCGCACGACCGGACTTCGCTGTCGCTGACCGATCAACATTTGCAGACACCGATCCACACGCAGCGGCAAAGGGCTTCTACCTGATTCGTGACTACGATCCAGACAAGCCAAAGCACGGTGTGGTCATCTCACAGGGTTCCAGTTCAACAGTGAACCTCGTGAAGATTCTGCCTCAGCTTGAAGAAGCTGGTGTAAACGTCAAGGTTGTCGCTGCGATCAGTGAAGAACTGTTCGACCGACAGTCACAGGAATACCGTGACAGCGTCCTCTCTGAGCAGGAGAAGGTCGACACGATGGTTGTCACGACTGGAACTCGCCGAGTATGGCCAGTCTCCGGTCTTGGTGCGCTGACCGATGAGTACTCGCTGACCTCAGACTGGGATCACCAGTGGTTGAGCGGTGGTACTGAGGATGACGTGATCAAGGAAGCGCACCTCGACACCGAGTCGATCTACAACGCTGTGAAGAAATTCGCTGATGACCGAGATTCTCGACTGTCACGACAGGCCGCAGCTTTCAACGGTCACAACGGCTAACACATAAACCGATAAGTGCTCAGGGCGGTGGAGGTAGCTCCATCGCCCTTTTCTTTTACTGATCTTTCTTGGAGACAACAAATTGACCAAACGAATTCTGATTGCAGGCTGTGCACAGGAAGTTTCGACCTTCAACCCGGTGCCTAGTACCTATGAAAACTTTTCGGTGGCGTTTGGCGATGAAGTAATTGAGAGAGCCCTTGGCAAGAATTCTGAAGTTGCTGGTGCTGTTGAAGTGCTGCGGGATCAGGAAGGTTTTGAGGTCGTTGGGTCGTACTCCGCCGGAGCAACAAGTGCTGGTCCGCTCGACCGCGAAGGATGGGAGCGAATTTCATCCGAGTTCCTTGATGCACTGAAGCCCTTTGTCGGTGAAGTAGACGGCGTGTTTTTCGCAATGCATGGATCGATGAGTGCCGAGGGTGAACTCGATCCTGAAGGATATTTGCTTGAAAAATCCCGAGAGATCCTTGGTGATGAAGTTCCGATTGTCTACACCCAGGACATTCATGGCGTCACGACAGAAAAAATGCTGACCCATGCCGACGGGGTCGCTGTTTATCACACCTACCCGCACGTTGATTTCTCTGACACAGGAGCACGCGCGGCTCGACAGTTAGTTCGAATGATCAATGACGGCGCAAAGCCGGTGATCATCCGAGTTCCAATCCCTGCACTCGTGCGTGGCAATCAACTCATCACGGAGACTGGGTTGTTCGGTCGACAGGTCGCGTACTTGAAAGAACAACACAACAATCCGAAGGTGCTGAACGCTGGATTCCAGATCGGAAACCCGTTCACTGACGTTCCTGAACTTTGCAGTCAGGTGATAGTAGTTACTGACGATGATCCCGATCTTGCACAGGAAATTGCCAGCAAAGCAGCAATTGAGTTCTGGGGCAATCGTGACGAAATGCACGCTGACCTGATCGATCTTGAAGAAGCTGTAGCGCTCGCTCGAGAAATGGTTGGTCCAATCGAATTTACTGACGCCGCGGACGCACCAAGTTCAGGTGCATCAGGCGATAGCAACGCCATCGTCGCGGAAATGATTCGCACTGAATACCCACACACAGTGCTTGCGCCAATAGTTGATGCGTCAGCGGTTGTTCGAGCAGTGGAGGCAGGAATTGACGGCAGGATCACTGTAAAGCTGGGCGGGTCGTTGGACCGAAGGTTCACTCCGATTGAGGTAAAAGCAACGGTTGTTTCGATATCAGATGGCACATTCCCCCTCGAGAAATGGCCGTCTATCGAGCAAGCAGGTCCAACTGCGGTATTGCAGTCAGAAAACATCACATTCGTGGTGTTCTCAAGAGCGGTAAATCTTGTCGACCGAGCTCCGTTTTACGCCAACAACCTTGATCCGAAAGACTTCCACTCGATCATCGTGAAATCCCCTTACTGCGAGCCCGAATTCTTCGACGACTGGTGCGAAATCAACCTCAATGTCGATGCTCCTGGCTCAACCAGTGCTGACTTGCATTCGCTTGGTCACACCATTGTGAAACGACCGATCTACCCTCTCGACGATGGTGTAGATTTTGAGCCGCATCCGGAGATTTACCGATAGATAAGATTTCCTTGATCCCCCGACTGGCTCAGGATGAAGGGCAAAGCTGATCCGAGAAATATGCCACTCACCCAAACGTCCAGAAGAACCGAACCTCGTTTTTATCCTGCCCGATCGCTTGAGGCAGGACACTTCTGCCGCGTATGGCAATGATTGGATCCAATCGCCGCACATGGACTCTCTGGCCTCAGAGAGTTACGTGTTTGAGCACTGCTATGTACGCAGCCGGTTTGTGCTCCTTGCTCCTGCGAGGGCTTCTATCGTCACCGGTCTCTATCCGCCAACAGCGGGGGGGCCTCGCAACCGGCTTGCTATACCACCGAATGTTCAAACCATCGCACAAATGGTGTCGGACGACTACAAGACCGGGTATGTGGGCAAGTGGCACCAGGGAGATGAGATTTTTCAACAACGTGGTTTTGATGAATGGGTCAGCGCAAATAACTACTGGTGGCCTGAGTGCACCGATCCAAAAATTCAATCGGAGTTTTCGGATTATCACAACTCACTAGGAGAAGAAGGTTACGATCCGGAGCACCAAGACCGGATTCGCACGATGGCTGCTCGACTACACCTCTGGCAAGCGGAGAATGACGATACTGCGCCATTGCCGGCCATTCCTTGAACCAGAAGAAAACCGACGCTCAGTGAGTCAGTTCTCCGAATCGTAAATATCTGGTGGAGCTGGGGGGGATCGAACCCCCGACCTCGTCATTGCGAACGACGCGCTCTCCCATCTGAGCTACAGCCCCAATTCCAACTGGTCCGGTGCGGTGATTTCTCGAGCCCGGACAGGGAATTCATGAACAAATTCAGACTAGCAAAAACTCAAAGCCAAATCTCGTCTCGTCAATCTCCAACCTCGGTGCTAGTATTCCGCCGATTTGTGAATGCAAACCCTGTGGTGCGTCCGACTAAGCACTACAAGAGGTCTGAAAACTGAAGCGAGGAAAAAGTTGCTTAAGCACTTCCAGGTGCCAGATGACGTTGCGGTTCGAGTAGACATCGACAAGCTTCGCAGTGCTACTGAAAAGGTCTTCATGAAGTGTGGAGTACCGGAAGCAGAAGCAAAGTTAGGTGCCGACGTACTCATGTTCGCCGACGAGAGCGGAATTGATACGCACGGCGTTTCGAACATGCTAAGGGCGTACGTGAACCAGTATTCCACCGACGCACTGAATCCAACTCCGCAAATGGAGATCATCAAGGAAACTCCTTCAACCGCCACCATTGATGGCGATGGGGGTCTCGGATTGATGATTGCTCCAAAAGCAATGGAGATCGCAATTCAAAAGGCGAAGGAAGTGGGTACCGGAGTTGTGGCGATTCGAAACTCTGGACATCTTGGAGCTGCCGGGTATCACGCAATGATGGCTGCTGACGCTGACCAGATCGGGTGGTGCATGACCGCCGGTGGTAAAGCGATGGTTCCGACATTTGGTGCTGAGGCTCAGATTGGAACTAACCCGATCGCGTTCGCAGCGCCTGGAGACAAAGAGCCAGCTTTCATGTTCGATGCGGCGATGACCTCAATTGCCGGGAACAAGATTGGTCTTGCCAACCGCATGGGTAAACCGATGTCACCAGGATGGGTCGCCCATGACGACGGCACCCCTGACATGGATGGCGGAGCTGCCGCTGATTTCGCAGCGAACTCAATGCGAATGCAGCTTCCAGTTGGTTCCACCCGAGAACTGGGATCGCACAAGGGTTACAGCCTCGGTGTGATGGTCGACATTCTTTGTGGCCAGCTTTCATTTGCACCAGGATTCGGATCCCTTGCACGAACTCGCCGCGCACACTTCGTTGCGGCCTACTCAGTAGAAGCGTTTGGTGATGTTTCTGAATTCAAAGCCAATATGGACGGCATGTTGAAGGGACTCGCTGACACCAAGCCTGCACCGGGTCATGACCGTGTTTACTACGCCGGCTTACCAGAACACGAGACTCGAATCGAGCGACGTAGAGATGGCGTGCCTTTGCACCCAGAAGTTATCGATTGGTTCCGCGACATATTCGCGGAGTTCGAACTGGAGTTTGAACTGGTTTAGGGCATTTAGCTCCGGGCGTGATTGTGTCACTTGGTCGCGGAGCTGCAGTCTCCCCCTCTAACTCCCCCAGTCAGGGAGAGAATTGAGGAACTTACTCGAACACCCCAAAGTAAGCATCAAAAAAACGGTCTGCATCGACGGTAACTCCGATTCGGTGCGGACCGTTTTCATTTGGCTCCCAACGCATTGCACCGTCGGATCGATCATCTGATCTTGTGACTTCAGCAGTACCTTGCTCGTAGGTGCAAATCGAATCGTCGAAAATTGTCACCGCTGCAAGTGGATCATGAAATCGAAGGATTTCTCGTTCTTCAAACCAAACCTTCGACATTTCGTACACGGGCTGGAGCAACGGGTGCGTAAATCTTTCTGCAACTTCAGAAGAATTCATCGCAACCCGATAAGTCACATCTAGTCCCAGGGAAGTGTGCCCCGGAGCGGCAGTCGAATAGAGGATTGAAGCGGCAGACGGATCGCAATGCGCATTCCATTCCGATGGAGGTAGGTCTGTGGCATCAGTAAATCGTCCACACATCACCCTGAGAGACTTTAACAATGGTGGTACATCCGGGTGTTCCAGGAACAACCTCCCAATGTTCGTCATAGGACCTACAGCGAGCAAAGTGATCTCACCCGGAGAAGATCGAACGGTTTCAGCTATGAATTCGACCGCGTCTTCATCGGAGAATTCGCTGTCGTGATCCCATTCGGGAAGAATCGATGCTTGCGGTACTTTCGGTTGTCGAGTTGGTCCATCCAGACGGTTTTCACCCCCGACCCTTATTTGAACTTCCGAACCTGCCGCTCTGCACAATGCGCTAGCGAGCATCGCTCTAACTTTCGGCTGCCCCGAAACAGTGGTGATACCGACCAGTTCGCAGCGCGGTTCTGCTAGCAAGTAGGCAAGGGCAACTGCATCGTCAATGTCGGAGCCTATATCGGTGTCGAAAATGACCTTCTCGCTTTTCGTGGTCACCGTGCAGTCCTGCGTTCCCTGGATTGCGATGCCCGCGTTACTTCTTCAATCTCAACTTTCCCGAATACTTCATCTTCGGAATCGAATTTCTCTGGAGAATCAGGAGTTTCTTTGTGTGAGTAATACGATTCTCGAACAATGTTGAGAATGGTCGAAAACTCTCCCGGAAGCGCGTGCTCAACGAGCAATAGAGAATGAGTTTGTTCTTCTGACGACATGGCAACCCAGCCACCGACTGCCCGGGCGAGCATATCGAGGTTCATTGCCTCGATTACACGAACAAGGCACTTTCGTGATGTGTTTTCACTCATTGACGCAGAAATAACGGAATCGACGATTCCAATATCAGATGGGCTCGGAGATTCTTCCGCGACTGAAATGACGCGATCTGCTGCGATGCCGAGCATGATCTTCTCTGAGGTTTTTAAGCTTCCGTCGGAATTGGGCATTTCAACTCGCAGTAATCGCCACACGCCATGACTGTTGGCGAATCATACATACGTTGTTGATTTTCAACAGTCTTAACCGCGTATTTCGGTCGTATTCTGATTTGATATGTGCAAACCTGCATCGTGAAAGGCGAATAAATTGCTCAAAGGTGTACTGATCGGATTCGGAATTATGATTGCCGCAATTCCTATCCCGATTGTTCACTTTATTGCCGTCCCTTTGAGTCCATTTATCGCTGGATTCATCGGTGGGGGAGTAGCAGAAGCCGATGATAACGACATCATCAAGTTCGGCGGTTTGATGGCGCTGTTAATGCTGCTTCCGGCCTTGGCGGTGTTGATCGCAAAATACGCCTTGGGAACTGACTCGCTGGTAGGAATCAGAACAGATCTCTTGTTTTGGGTCACACTTGCGTTGATCCCTTACACCTGGTTCGGCGCAACAGTAGGAGCGATGATTAGCTCTTACACCCGCAAAGGTGAACAGTCGGAAAATTAATTCGAAGTCGCCAGTTCTCTGGTGAGCGCCCTCGCTGCCCGCTCTCGCCGTCTCCGGATGCGACGCTCCGGCACGATCAGAATTGGTCCGCTCGCGTCTCGTGCAAGTATGTCGGCGAGGCTACCGAACACTGCTCGCGTAAATCCTGACCTCATTCTTGATCCGACAACAATCCACGAGCCCGGATTGTTCGACTGAATCTCGGCCACTGCTTCGCTGTACTGGAGCATTGTTTCTTGGTGGTCGGCTTGTATCCCATCGGAGTTGAGGTTCTCAACTATTGAGTCGATTTCTGACCGGTCATGGCTGGTCCCCTTGGTACAAACGATGATTTCTGCCCGACTGGTTCCTGCAATTGCGCTGGCGTAAGGGAATGCAGCAGCGGTGGCTTCGTCTTTGTAAGGGAGGATCAACTTTGTCGGTGGTGCTGGTGAAGCCTCATTCAGTGTTCTGTGATTCGGGTTCACGATCAGGAGTGGAGCGGTTGTGCGCTTCCACAGGTGATCTAGTAACCCTGGAGCAAAGAAACGGTGAGGGCGCGTGCGAGCAGATATTGCCATCGCCACTAGGCCTATCGAACTGGTGACTGACCGGGAAGCGATCATTGGCGCTGGGTCGCCAGAAGCCAATCCCCAGCGGGCCTGGATACCGTGTGGGCTAAGGCGGCTGATAACTTCTTCCAGGTAGGAAGTAGCGAGGGAAGTACCACGATCGTGAGGTGCGTCGGGGTAGTTAATGGTGCTGCTTAGCACTCCTCTTACATGGTGAGTTGGCGGGAGACTGTGAAACAGCGTGAGCTCGCCATGGAACCAGGCCGTGATCATCGATGCGTACGGCAGGATTTGCTCGCCTCGGCTGGCACCGCTCAAGGGAACCAGGACTCGATTCAGATTTAGTGCTCGACCGCGTTCAACCGCCGATCTTCGAGTCAGGTCGGGGTCGTATCGGGTTCTTATGGAACGAGGTTGTGCCATGGGCAGGAAAAATAGCGGTTTAAAGCGAGTGTATAGATTTCATAAACAGAGCCAGTCGATTCACTTGTTCCGCGATTTCGATATTTTCGCCTTCAGCATGAGGGTTTTGGCCTTTTGAACCTAAACCGTCAGCTGTCGGAACTCCCATGGCTGCTGTGAGGTTGGCATCACTGCCACCTCCAGTCGATTCTTCAGTCATTTCAAATCCGAAAGAATCAGACCATTCGATCAACTGGCGAGCGAGCAATGCAATCCCTTCCGATCGCTCCATTGGCGGTCTATGGAATCCACCAGATACGTTGATTGAGGTGTTTGGAATGCTTGTTTCAAAGTTGTTGATAGTGCGCTCGATTAATTCGGCCTGTGAATCTGTATTCACTCGCACGTCTACTGTGGCTTCAGCGTACGCGGGGATCGTGTTTCGTGCCGATCCGCCTGAAACGAGACCGGTGTTTACGGTGACGCCGTTGTCCCAGTCGTTTAAGTCTTGTAGTTCGAGGATAGTTTTGGAGAGTTGGTGGATCGCAGATGCTCCTCGCTCTGGAAATGCACCTGCATGACTGGCAATCCCTTCAACTGATATGACGAACTCACCAAGTCCTTTTCGTTGGGTTTTCAGCGCGCCTTGCGCACCTTGGCCTGGTTCCATCACAAGCGCGTAGGCAGCACCTTGAGATAGCGACTCAACAATAGGACGAGAAGAAGGACTCCCAACCTCTTCGTCTGTGTTGAACAACACCGTTAGAGGACGATCAGGCCAGAGATTGTTCTCTTGAAGCAATCGTAGGCCTATGACAGTCGTCGCAATCCCGGCTTTCATATCCAGCACACCAGGACCGTACATACGCCCATTTTCTTCGTAGTAGCCAACTCGTTCGAGTGTCCCAAATGGCCAAACGGTGTCTAAGTGACCAACGACAAATCCATGTGGCTTGTCGGCTTCAGATGACCAGGACGCGGAAATGTGATTTCCGAACTTCTCCTGCGAGTGGATCTGGCTAGTACCGCCTAATTCCTCGAGAAGTTCTCGTCCGATTTCGGAGAGTTGATCGTTGGCGGCTTTATCGCGTGTTGGTGATTCGATCAGCACCAGTTTTTCTATCAGATCAAAGAGATCTGTTTCGGCATGATTCGCCAGGTTGAGCCAGTCCGTCAATCCACCCGCTCCAGATGAGTGCACCTAAAGGTATTTCAAAAATCTTCAGGAATTGTAGGTGTAATCGAGCGGACTAAGTTCCGAGTACTTCCTCGATCGCCTCGATTAGTTCGTCTTTAGGCGCAAAATTCTCGAACCGATGAGTGACGATTCCATCTTCGTCGACTATGAATGTCCATTCTTGCGATGACAATCTCCATTGTTCGAGAATCGGGGTCAAAACTGCCCTGGTGAGATCCCCCTGAATTTCGTGGGGATTCTCATAGAGATCCACGTGCAGGAAATCTAGTTGTTCGCCGTAGTCTTCACGCAGTTCACTCGCCAGCTCAACTTGCGGCCCGCAAACAGCGTTCGTGCAGAATGCCGGACTGGCGAACACCACCATGAATGGCCGATCACCCGCAGCCGCGTCGGCAATCGAGAGTCTGTACAGCTCGGGATCTCGATGGCTGCCAGTAGTCAACTCTGAAATATCAGAAACGGAGTTCAGTGTTCGAGATGCGGACGGTGGAACGGGCTCGCCAACCTTGACCGATTCGGGACGTTCGTTCACCTGGAAGCGGACTTCCACAGACGCCGTGGAACCATCACTCATTGGTGCGCTGGCTACCGCTGACCAATCACCAGTCTCGCTGAAATCTAGCTCAGTTGTGTAGATCCCTCTAGTACCAAACGGGAATTCATAGAACCTTGCAGTAACTGTTTGCGATTCAGTCAAATTTTCCGGGTTGTCATACCCGTTTGGGTAGTGGTTGACCGCGAATCTCACGATTGGGAATCGCAACAAGCCATCTTCACTTGAGAGAACTACTCGAAAGCGTTGCACACCTTTGCCCAGATCAGGCGTTGCAAGTTCGGCGTTTAGACCGTTAGGAATTGCGGTCCAACTTGTGCCTTCGGAACCAGTTGGCTCCGACGGAATTTCTGAGGTCGGTTCAACCTCTGATTCAGATCCCGCACAGGAAACCATAAGTGCTGCGAGCGAGATCGTCGTAAGTAGCAATATGGCGACGCTTCGTTTTATGCGCATGTTTAGAAACCGCCGCGGTTATTCCCGAACGTGAATGCGAATATCGCAAACTTGTCGGAGTTTGAGGAAAGTTTCAAAATGTGCTCAGAGAACTGAGGTATTTCGAGAAATTTGTACATCCTTGCTTCGTTCACAGTGAAGTATGAATTTCCATCGGAGTCGAATTGAATGTCGTCACCGGCTTCCTCTTCTTTCAGGGGACGATCGTCGATTTCGACATAGACCTCGAAGTCACCGGGTTCAGTTGGATCGATAACTACGTTCGCGCTTCTGCCCACGAATTTGAACGCTATGTGATCTTCAAGGTCCGTTGTTTCACGGGCGTGAATGATTGATTCAGGGCCGTTTTGCCAGTTCCCCTGTAGATACCATTTCTGGAGTTCATAAATACCGTCGTCAACGTACTCTCGAACCCTGTCTTGATCGAGATAGTACTGCTCCTGCCCGGCATAAAGTCCGTTGATAGAAAAGTTTCTCTCGTACCCCGCATAAAGTTCTCGGGTATATCGGTCAGCGTTTGGATCGCGATCTGGATTGTTCACGACGCCGAGTGGAATATCTGAAACATCGTTCCCTGCGTCGGTCAAAGCCTCACGTATCGCCTCTTCAGCTTCGACGTATGCCCCCTCACCGAAATGTTGATAAACGATCTGCCCTTCGGGATTTATCAGATACTTGGCCGGCCAGTACCGGTTGCTGAACGCTCTCCAGGTTTCAAAATCGTTGTCGAGGGCAACCGGCCAAACAACACCTTCGCGTTCTGAAGCCTCGGCAACATTCTCAACAACTTTCTCAAACTCGAATTCTGGTGAGTGAACGCCGATCAGCACCAAACCGTGGTCGGAATATTTCTCATGCCAGTCCTGTAGGAACGGCAGAGTCCGGAGACAGTTAACACAGGTGTAGGTCCAGAAATCGACCAGTACGACATTGTTGTCTTCAAGTTGATCAGCGATTGTGAAAGGTTCGCTGTTAATCCAGGTGTCGATTCCCTGTAGTTCATTTCTGTCACCAGTGATGGAAGAGGAAACGTGATTTTCAGCAGAAACCGGTTCGGTGGAGGTCGGAGAGTCGGAACCGCACGCAGTCAGGAGTACGACAGCAACTACTGTTATGCCGAGAAGCAGCCATCGAGGGATGGAGGCGCGTTCAAATAAGGAAGTTGTTTGAAGGTACAAAATTTTCACCAGTGCCAGAGGAAATAGATTCTGACTAATTCCTACGCCACTTCACCCAGATCGGATTCAGGTGTGTTTAGGTGAGATTTTCAACCGGGCAACTGTCAATGACCGCCCACTCGCGCCACGAACCGTCATAGTCACGAACGTTCTCGAAGCCAACCAGCTTCAAGGTCCAGAATCCGTGCGCCGCACGGATACCTCCCTGTCAATAAGTGATTACGTTCTTATCAGGTGTGACTCCGAGACCAGCAAGCATTTCTCGAATTTCGTCGGCGGATTTCAGTACGGGTATTTCGTCGTTCGAATGAAAATTGATCCACTCGAGGTGAACCGCCCCAGGGATGCGTCCGCCTCTTGGGCCACCTCGTTTGTTTAGGCCTTCCCACTCGGCATCGGAACGAACGTCGAGCAGCACGACGCTGTCGTCATCGATTGAATCCAGTACACGGTGTCTCGAAGCGAAAATTTCGGAGTTCACTTTTGGAGTGAATCCTTTGTTGTTGTACGTTTCGCCCGAGCGGCTCACTGGTTCGGGAGATGTCTCACGCCCCTCTGATTTCCATTTCTGGAGACCACCGTCAAGGAATCGGACGTTCGTAAAACCGTGGTAGTGAAGTGCCCACATGAGTCGGAACGAATAAACACCGCCGGATCTGTCATAGGCAACAACCAGGGTGTCGTCACCAATCCCCAGGTCCTGCATGGTTTGAGCAAACACTTCAGGGACTTGAATGTGCGTGCGGTCGTCCAGAGATGTTTTGTAGTAGTGGTCGACCGGGTTTACAGCAACCGGAATGTGCTCTTCGGCATAAAGTTCGGGGACATCGGTATCGACCACTCTTACATTTTCGTCATTTATGTGATCAGCAAGCCAGTCGGTGGTCACAAATATGTTGTCTAGCGAGTAGCCGCGCTCGGATGGCTGGATGATCGTCATTTAGTTGCCCGAAAGTTAGTTTTTTACGGAATAACACCGTAGTTACCGATAACTTAGTGTTCACCGAAGATGTTGGCAACTGAAGAATTCTCACAGACCTCTCATTTAACTAGGTGAAACACGCAATATCACGTGCTAACTTTTACAGTCGAGTAGTTTTTGTTACCTGACTACCGTCGGTTGTAGAGGGCTTCGACTCTAACGTGAATTAGAGTTATTCGGGTAGGTCACGGCGAATCGAACATAAATTGAATTTCATTCTCGCTGGTATAAATATCGAACGTACTCCGGTCGAACTCCTGGAGTGCGTCGCTGTACCAACACATTCCCTCAGAGAGCATCTGGACCGCCTGGCGAAACATGCTGGCGGCGGTGTGATTCTCTCGACCTGCAACCGAACCGAAATCTACTCTGTCGCCGACGATCCCGAACTCGGTGTTCGACAGCTCAAAGAATTCATTGATGCCGTTCCTGAGCATGCAGGCCTGGGTTCAATTGACGAGCACATTTACACACTTACTGGCGACGAAGTAGCTCGTCACCTTTTCTCTGTAACTTCCGGACTTGAGTCTGTCGCGCTTGGTGAATCGCAAATCATCGGTCAGGTCACTCGGGCGCTCCAGGCAGCAGGAGAGGCTGGCACCCTAGAGCCTGTGCTTTCGCGCATGTTCCATGCTGCCATCCGTACCAGCAGGAAAATCCGAAAAGAAACCAGCCTTGGTCGAAACCGACTCTCAGTCTCTTCGCTTGGTGTTCAAGAGCTCCAGAAATCAGTTGGCGACCTCAAAGGCAAAAAGATGCTTCTGGTCGGAGCTGGTGAGACTGGAAAGCTGACCGCACGGGCACTTCGACGTTACGGTGCTGACGACATGATCGTTGCCAGCCGCTCGATGAACCGAGGTCGAGTCCTCGCAGAAGAGATGGGTGCTCCTCAGATTCCTTTCGAGAACATTGAAGAGACGCTCGAGTCGATGGACCTTCTTATTACTTGTACCGCTGCCACAACCCCGGTTGTACCAGCTGACATGGTTCAACGATTCATGGCAAAGCGACCAGACCGTGATCTCCACGTTTTGGATGTCGGTATGCCGCGGGATGTTGACCCTAAGGCATCTGAAGTTTCGAATGTGCACATGATTAGCCTTGCCGAACTTCGCGAGAAGTCAGCCGAGAGTTGGGAACTTCGTGAAGAGGCTGCAGAAGAAGCCCGTGAACTGATCGAAGATGGAATCCGACGGTTCAAGGAGCGATTGACTGGTCTCGATGCTGAGCCGGTAATCAAAACCCTGGGTGCTCGAATGGAAAAGATGCGCCAGGAAGAAGTTGCTCAAACACTAGGCCGACTCAAAGGGTTAAGTGAAAAAGACGCGAAGTCAGTCGAAAATATGACCCGCGCACTTGTTCGCCGCATCCTCGCCGACCCGATCTCGTTCCTCAGGAGCGAAGAAGATAGCGCAGCCGAGGCAGTGGAGAAGGTTTTCGCACTAAAGCACGAATCTGAAGAAGAGTTCGAGCTTGATTAGCGCCTAAACAAGCCAAAAAGAGCTATAAGGGCACTGTTTCAGTGCCCTTTTTTTGCGCCAAAATGGTCACGCCAATGAAGACTGCCCAAACATGGAGGCGCAAATTGAGCCGTGCTAAGTCAGCACAACTTTTCGACGAAGCGAAAAAAATCATCCCTGGCGGTGTGAATAGTCCTGCTAGAGCGTGGGGATCCGTGGGCGGAACCCCGATATTTTTCGAGAAAGCTTCTGGCTCAAAGATCTGGGACGCCGATGGCAACGAGCTTATCGACTACGTTT
Organism: uncultured Dehalococcoidales bacterium; assembly: GCA_964472915.1. Lineage (GTDB taxonomy): Bacteria > Chloroflexota > Dehalococcoidia > Lucifugimonadales > Lucifugimonadaceae > Lucifugimonas. The sequence goes on from CAYYMP010000038.1 coordinate 15,019, forward strand.
GCTCTTGGGGCCCCATGATCCTCGGACACTCTCACCCTGCAGTCATTCATGCTGCGGTTGAAGCAGCAAAGCTCGGCACTTCTTTCGGAGCACCAACCGAACTTGAAGTTGAAATGGCGCGCCGAGTAGTCGATGCCGTGCCATCAATTGAGGTAGTTCGGTTCGTTAGCTCCGGGACCGAAGCCACAATGTCAGCCCTGCGCCTTGCCCGGGCAAAAACTGGCCGTGACAAGATCCTGAAGTTCAACGGCGGTTATCACGGGCACGAAGATGCTTTGCTCGTTGAAGCAGGGTCTGGACTGGCTAACCAGGGAATAGCTTCATCAGCAGGTGTTCATGCTGGATACGCTGCTAGCACTTTGGTTGCCGATTTCAATAATCTGGACTCTGTTCGCCAACTCCTGGAGGCAAACAAGAACGAAGTCGCTGCCGTAATCGTCGAACCAATCGGCGGAAACATGGGAGTTGTGCCGCCTGACCCAGGATTCCTCGAAGGTCTACGTGATCTGACTACTGAGCACGGTTCGCTTCTAATATTTGACGAAGTTATCTCCGGATTCAGAGTGGCACTTGGCGGAGCCCAGTCTGTATACGGCGTGACTCCGGATATAACGTGTCTCGGCAAGATCGTTGGTGGAGGATTCCCTGTTGGCGCATACGGTGCCAGCGCGGAAATAATGTCTGAAGTCGCGCCACTTGGTCCGATGTACCAGGCTGGAACTCTCTCAGGAAACCCGATTGCCATGGCAGCAGGCATCGCAACCATCGACGAGCTTTCGAAGCCCGGCGTGTATGAAGGCTTGCAAGCCAAAACCGACGCTCTTTCGTCAGGGGTACAGTCTGTATTCGATAGTGCTGGTGTTCCCGCAGTCATTAATAAGGCATGCGGATTGATGACCGTTTTCTTCACCTCGAATGACGTGAACGACATGACAAGCGCATCAGCGACAGACCGAGAAGCATTCGGAGCGTTCTTCCACTCGATGGCCGACAACGGTATCTACCTACCCCCTTCACAGTTCGAAGCATGGTTTGTTTCTACCGCTCACACAGATGAGGACATCACCAAGACTCTCGAAGCGGTGAAGAATTCCCTGCCTTCATAGAAGAGATTAGTTAGACCGAGCACATTGCGAGTTCATAAAGTGATGAGGCCTAAGCTTCGACTGGTATTTACTACCAGTTTGTTCGCTGCACTGATCATTGCCATCGCTTGCTCATCAGAACCTGTTCCTTCAGAGCAAGCAGAAACACTTAGCTCAACTCCAACGCCGACTCCGGAACCCGCTCCGAACCTGGCGCTCGATTACGTGAATGAAATTGCACTGCTTTCGGGTAAACACGCTCGAGGAGGTAAGGCAGGAGACAAAGAGTTCACGCCGATGGCAGGACTCACCGGAGAAGACGATTTCTTGATTTCACAGGCGATTTCTCGATCCGAATACACTGAAGCCATAGATCTGGTTGCTGCCGTCACCAGGAGAATCAATTCATCTGGCTCCGCCATCAGAAATTTGAGTGCACCGTCTGAATGTCAGGGTTTCCATTCTGCTTGGCTTGACGGACAGAGCGTATTTATCTCGGAGCTCGAATTTCGACAGCAATCATTGGGTTTGCTCGCGGTTGGAGATTTAGCCGGGTATTCCAGCGTGACCCGGGCGATGAGTGGAATACTGAAGAGGAAATCTGAAGTTATCGAAGAAATTCACGATAACTGGACTGACTGTATGGCAGCCGCTTACTCTGCGTCGTACGGAGAAGTTGCCGCAACACCGCAGGTTTACCCAACTACCGGTAGTGAACCCGCTCCACCTGGAAAATCGGACGCAGAAATCGAGGCGACTGGATCATATG
>CAYYMP010000039.1:0-16850 GCA_964472915.1 uncultured Dehalococcoidales bacterium
GAGGAGCTTATTAAGGAACGAACGGAGGACTGACTAGTCTTCCAGGATGCTTGCGACCTTCGCCTTTATCTCTTTTGAGTCCGGCAAAGTCGGATATCGTCCGGTTTCTGATTTGTCGTATACGACTTCGTCATTGAGAGTTACTTTGAAAACGCCTGCAACGCCCGGTGTGAGCGTTACTGCTACGTTCGAACCACCAACCGAATAAATCTCGCTTCCCATCCAGAAAGCCACAGAGTGGTAGCCTCAGGGAACGCAATATTCGATGTTCGCAAATATCTTTGCTGGAATGTCGGCCATCACAATCCTCCGGGTCACCGCCCCTAGTTGGTCTGAATTACGGCACCAGACTCAAGCATGTTTGCGACCTGTGCCTTGATGTCCTTGACTTCCATAATGTGTGGTGAGCGACCCTGTTCCTTTTTGTCCCAAAGCACTCGGCCGTCAACGGTCAACTTAAAGCAACCACTGTGCCCAGGCTTCAACGAAATTGCCAAGGCTGGCCCGGCCGCCTGGAATAGTTCGCTAACCATGTTTGCTGCGAGGTTGGCGTATCCACAAGGAACGCAGTACTCAATCTCAGCTTCCATCTTCCAATGATCTGACATTTTTCTACCCTTCATTCGATTACCGGCAACCCATATCAATCGCTCGGTTCTTTCTTGGTTAATCGGCATCCTATCAACCCAATGCAAATTTCTAGACTAAAAAGGTACGGTATACTCGCCGTTCTGGACCCTCGTTGCTCACAGTTGCTACGTGCGGTCGCCAGACACAATGTGAATTAAGGAGGACGATGTGCCCTCATTAGTTGAGTTGCGCCCGGTTACCCGCGAAGACGTTCAGCGACTTGCTGACTGGTTGGAAGACCCTCAGGTGTCAGATGCCTGGTTTGGTCGCTACACCTATGGCGACCCTGCCCACCTCGGTTACGAACCGAAGGACATGATCAACGCGTCCGAAGCCGAATGGGACGAGGTTTTCCATGACCCTCATCACGAGCCGCATCGGTCTATCTTCTCGGTCTACACTCTGTCCGGACAGCACATTGGAGAAGGGCAGCTCTCGATAGACGAAGCACTAGGTGACGCACAAATCTCAGTTTTAATCGGCCAAAAGTCACTCTGGCATCACGGGTATGGCACATCGGCGGTAATCGCCATGCTCGAGCACATTTTCGAGCACCTCAACTTGCACCGTGCATGGGTCGATGTTCCCGAATACAACGCGTCCGCACGTGCAATGTTCGAAGTCATTGGGTTCCAGCACGAAGGCACCTTACGGCAAAGCCGACCTCACGATGGAGCTCGACACAACTCCGTTATCCTTGGAATGCTCGCGGACGAGTACACCAACGCGTTCCCTGAAGGAACGCTAAGTCACGTCACATCGTGGGACGCACCCCGGGTTTAGGCTCCAGTCAATCCTGGGGTTAGTGCATCCAGGTACTTCAAAGCTGATCCGGTGTTGAGCAAGACAACTCGTTCGTCGCGTCCAATAAATCCCGAATCTAACAACATTTCTAGAGCTGATAGGGTTGCTCCACCTTCAGGCGCCGGGAATATTCCCTCGAACGACGACATTTTCTTGACCGCATCAACCATCTGATCGTCGCTTACTCGCATAGCTGTCCCAGAACTTTCTCGCACCGCACGGATCACAAGGAAATCACCCACGGCTGCCGGAACTCGCATCCCTGCCGCCAGAGTTGCCGGGTTTGGGAAAGGATCAGCAAACTCTTCACCTTTGTCGTACGCATCGACTAACGGAGAACAACCTTCGGCTTGGACACAAACCATCCTGGGGCGTTCACTGCCAATCCATCCAAGCGATTCCATCTCATCAAGAGCTTTCCAAATCCCGACGATTCCCGTTCCGCCACCAGTCGGGTAAATAATCACGTCGGGCACTTCGAAACCAAGTTGTTCGACGATTTCGTACCCCATGGTTTTTTTACCTTCAGCGCGGTAAGGCTCTTTGAGGGTCGAGACGTCGAAGTAGCCATGTTCGTCAGCGGCTTCTCCTGAAATTCTTCCTGCATCGGTTATGAATCCATCAACAAGGTTTAAATCAGCACCGTATGCGACGCATTCAAGTTGGTTCGCCATAGGCGCGTCCTTAGGCATGTAGACATGAGCTTCCATACCTGCGGCAGCGGCATAGGCCGACATTGCTCCTGCTGCATTTCCGGCGGAAGGCATTGTCAGTTTTGACTGCCCTAGTTCTTTCGCCCTGGAAACGGCAGCCGAGAGCCCACGAGCCTTGAACGAGCCAGTCGGATTTACTCCTTCATCCTTGATTAGAAGAGATGACATTCCAAGATGAAGACCAAGCCGACCTGCTTTGCGGAGCGGGGTGAAACCTTCACCAAGAGTCACAATATTCACAGGGTCGATGACCGGCATGACTTCACGGTAACGCCACATGTTGGCGTCTCTCCCGGCAAGGGAATCCTTGGTGAGTGTTTGAGCAGCCTTTGCAAGGTCATATCGTGCCAGCAACGGCTTTCCGTTGTCTGGATTTAGACGATGCGGGTAGTCATGCTCAAATTTTGTGCCTGAAAGAGAACATTCAAGATGGGTAATCGTGCTGACAGGAGCCGAGCTAACGTTTAGTTGATTCAATTCGATACCGTGCTTCTGAACTTCGAGTTTCTAACTTTCAACAATCTCAATGGAAATAATTTTGACACCGTCTGTCGTTGCCGAGGACGGATCTCTATCTGACATTCCGATCACTAAGTCCAATCCCGACTCGACTTTTCCAAACACAGAGTGACACGAAACAGAACCGTCAGCGCAATTCTTTTTGACACCGTTGTCGAAGGCATCCAGCCATCGAGCAGCATCGTGAGTAATGAAAAACTGACTTCCATTGGTATTGGACCCGGAGTTTGCCATCGAGAGAATTCCAGCGTCGTCATGTTTCAAATGCCGTGCAAATTCGTCGTTGAATTTGTAACCAGGACCACCTGTACCGTCACCGTTTGGATCACCTCCCTGTGACACAAATCCTGGAATTACACGGTGGAAGTGCAAACCGTCGTAAAAACCGGTCCTCGACAAGTTAATGAAATTCTCAACGGTGAAAGGTGCATCGTCGTCGAATAATTGAACCGAAATATCGCCTGATTCAGTACGAATCACCGCTGAGTAGTTCTTTGTGGTGTCCAGAGAACCCACCGGTGCCCGAGGGGTATCACCAAAAGTAAGCATTCCTTCGTCTTCAGGAATACTCACCGGATCTCCGTATCCTCTCGGACGCCAAGACATTCTTGTAGGCAACTGCTCCGACTCAATTGCCCGTCGTAACCCTGAACCATCGGTATCTACGAGCCAGCCGGCTCCCAAGAGGGAATCAACCGCCACGAGCTCAGAGTCGTCAGGTGCCCAGGCGGCTACCAGGAACTCCAGAGGAGTATCCAGATATTCCACTGTCAATTCAGAAAGGTCGACGGTCCCTAGATCTAGGGCTCCATCGAGGGTAGTTGTACCAATATGAATTCCAGATCCATCCGCCGTCCAGCCGAAAGTAATACTTGCGCCGTCACTCAACACGACAGGTTCCTCGATTCCCAGTGAATCGAACACAATAATTTTCACAGTGCCATCGGAGTGATTTTGTGAGGCGAGGATTCCTGTGCCATCTGGAGACCAGTACGGCAGGATGTGTTGCGAGTCAGGATCGCTCGAAACGACAGACGCATCTTCTAACGTGACTGGCAATTGGCTTAGCGGGGCTGTGTACAAAGGCCAGTTCTCATCGGCCAATCCAATAAATGCAATCGAGGTTCCATCCGGAGAGATCGATGCCATCGATGCCCCACCCGTTACATCAGTGAGTTGCACGACCTCACGAGATTCCAGGTCGAACGAGTAAATCTGGAGTTCACCGGTGGGATTGCTCACGTACACGAGCTTCGAACCATCTGGCCACCACGCCGGTGCCATCTCAACTAGCCCATTGTTGAACCACTCAAAGTTGGCTGCTCCAAATTGCGCAGTCTCGAGGTCGATGAGCAGTATCCCGCCGCCATCCTGATCAACCATCTCAACGGCGATCATGTTTGAAGATCGCTGCCGAATCGTGATGTCCGATGCTGCCGTGATGGGCTTGTCATTCCCTGCCACACCAGTGGGCAAAGTTACTTTGATGGCGTCCTCAAAATCGCCAAGTTCGTACCCAGCTATAAAAACTGCCTTTTCTTGGCCTCGACCTGCAATTGAGTATTCGTACTCAAACAGCTCTTCGTCGATCTCGAGTAAGTTCCCGTTTTCATCAAACGTATGCACCTGAAATGGAGAACCAGCACCGATCGGAACTGAATCACCAGAGGGTAAAATTTCAATCGATGCCGGTAGCCCAGGGAGTATTGTCAACGGGACTATTTGAACGGCTTCAATGCGATTCAGAATCCCTCGGGCTTCAATTCCAACGTCTTCATACGTTCCTGCGATTGTCCCTGCGATGAACAGTCCGTCTGGAGAAATTTCACCGATCGATGGATCCGAGACATTCCACACCAGCTCGTCGAGTTCCAGTTCATTCCCGAAGCGGTCAAATGCCTTGGCAGAAAGTTGAACTTCCTCACCTTGCTGCAACGTTGACGGTAGAGTCGAAACCACGACCTGATCCAGGATCCCCGGCATAACGGTTCCGGCAATTGTCGATTCGACAAAGCTTCCGTCTTTCGAAACCCTCACCCGTAACAAATCGGTTTCAGCCAAGCCAGCATCGAATCCGGCAGTAAACAACCCGGTTGAATCCACCGCATCACCGTCGCGTAATGCGGTGAATTCGATATCCACGTCTTCCAATTGGTGTCCAGCTGCATCTAGAGCCTCTACCTGAATCATTTGCGATTGACCGACACGGGAGTCAATGATGGCAGGGGCGATTGAGATGCCTTCGAGCGGTCCAGTCGTGATCTCAACATTGGTCGATGCGGTAGCGGTTTTACCCAAACGAGAAAACTCAGCAGTCACTGCGCTTTCGAACACTCCCAATCCTGAACCGAGCGTCAAAAGCCCCTCGGAATCGATGGATCCGACAACTGGATCAGCCGACCACGAAATTTCAGGGACTTCTACGGGATTGCCAAGTGAGTCGAATGCCTCTGCACTGAACATGATGGTCTCGTTGAAGCTCGCTTTGACCTTGTCAGAACTGAGGACAATCCAACCCGATTCTCCAGGTTCGACCGTTATGGTCTGCTGGGACTTATCCGTCTGATCGCCACGAGATGCACTAAGGCTAACTGTGAATGTGCCAGCGTACTCAAACGTGTGCGTTGGATTAGATTCGGCTGAACCAATTCCGTCTCCAAAATCCCAGGAGAACGAATCACCAGAACCCTCTTCCCCAAGTGCAAAGGAAACTTCAAATGGTGCGGCGCCTTCGATTGCACTCGCGGTAAATTCCGACTTTGGCGGTGCTGTGCAAGCAATCGCAACCATGGCAATCGTCCCGACAACAAGGGTCGAAAGGAAGGTTGATCTACGCAAATTTGAAATAACCTGTTGCATTAGGGGACAGATTATGACTCTAATCTTTGTCCGTCGCCTCTCGACTAAGAGTGAAACTGATCGAGTTGAAATACGACGCATTAGGGAACAAAGATTCCAACCTGCATTTCCCAGTTCGCCCGGAACTGTCGTAAACGCAACAAAATGACCTACGTGTCACCCCACATGGTGATGGCGTGAATACGAACGAATTATTCGCATCACGAATGTAGTCTGGATTCAGACGGAATGCATACGCAGTTCTTGCAAAGCCAGTAAGTGAATTCGGAACAAAGAATGTCCTACAAGATCCTTGTTGTTGATGACGAACCAGACATCCTGGAGCTCGTCGAAACACGGCTTTCGATGGCAGGGTATTCGACTGTAACCGCAGATAGTGGTGAAGAAGCTCTCAAAGCCTTCTTCACTGAACGCCCCGACCTCGCTCTCCTCGACGTGGAAATGGCGGGGATGGATGGCTACGAGCTGTGTGAACGCATCAGGCAAATGTCCGATGTCCCGATCATTTTTCTAACTGCTTTCGGTGCAGAAACCCATCGAGTACGCGGACTTCAGGTCGGAGCGGACGATTACGTTGTAAAGCCGTTCTCCAAAAACGAGTTGGTTGCTCGCGTTGAAGCTAACTTGCGACGAGCAGCAATGCCTTCGATTCAACGTGAAGAGCACGGATATGCTGACCCAGTGCTAACTATCGATTACCAGGCTCACATGGTTTCCGTCAGAGGAACTGAAGTCTCTCTATCACCGTTGGAATACAGGCTCCTCACAGCCCTACTCAAGCACCCCGGACAAGTCCTTAGCCACGAACAGTTGCTCAACCTGGCGTGGGGGCCAAACGCCTTCGAAACGTCAACGGACAGTGTTCGGCTTTACATTTCTTACTTGCGAGGCAAGATCGAGGAAGACCCAAAACGTCCGTTGCTGATTGAGACCGTTCGTGAGTTCGGCTACCGATACGTGCGACCGATCGGCAACATCGACCGGATGGCTGCGTAGGGCTTCTCGCTCACCGAACTGTGTGATCTAGTGTTGGTTTCCAACGCGCAAAAGGTCCAGTCCAAAATTTGCGTCATTGGCTGCATATGTGCGCAACCAAGGGATGTCGACACTTCGACTTAACGACTCTCACGTTTGATCCAATATCGCTGAGTGAGATTCTCTCTACGCACTGATTCGTTCAATGCTGCGTTCGCTCTTGTCCGACCGGTCAGTCACAGCCCAAGCCATGCCACTCCATAAACAAAGCGGAGTTGCTACTAGGTCCCCAAGAGCGATCGTAGCAACAGTGGATCTGACACACGGGCTTCCTGGGACTGGCCTGATGCTCTATCTGTTGCCTGCCTATTGAGAACAACCTGCTCAGACTAGCGAGGACGTGCCAGCAGAGTGACGCCACCAATTGCATCAATGAAACAACTGACAGGCTGAGCGCTATTCGGGGCGCTCGGCCAGGGGCAGCGACACCGTGAAGGTCGAACCTTCACCCGGCGTGCTCTCCAAGCGAATCGAACCACCCTGAGCTTCGACAAGGGATTTCGTGATCGCTAGTCCAAGTCCAGTGCTACCGGCTGGTCGCTTGCCGTTCGAGGAAAGACGAACAAACTTGTCGAAGATGCGTGCTTGGTGCTCGGTGCCGATTCCTAGACCTGTATCTACAACCGCAACTTCCAGAGTGTCGCCGACAGTCTTCGCTTTGACGGTCACAGAGCCTTGCTCAGGTGTGTACCGCACAGCGTTGGTGAGCAGTTTGTTGAAGATTTGGGCACAACGTTCACGATCTGCCCATGCAGAACGCAATTTGTCAGGTAGCTTGACTTTCAGCTTCAGCTGTTTCTCTTCGAACTGAGGTGTCATCGCTTCAGTAAGTTCCATCAGCAAACTCTGAATCGAAACTTCACCAAGCTCGAGCGCCAGATTCCCTGACTCCAAACGTGAAATATCGAGCAAGTCTGAAACCAATCGATTTAGTCGCATTCCGTTGGAATAAGCCTTATCCAACAGGCGTTGAGTGTTCTGATTGATATCACCACCGGCACCATCCAGGACCAGTTCTATGAAACCTGTCATCGATGTCAACGGTGTCCGCAACTCGTGAGAGACCATCGAAACGAACTCATTTTTCGATCTGTCTACTGCCCGTTCTTGCGTCACGTCACGGAACACCCACAACCGTCCCAAATACTCGTTCTCATCATTGGTAGACGGTGATGAAGTGAGCGACAGTATTCGCTTTTCAGGTCCAGTGATATGAACGTCTTCCGCCGTTACGGACAGACCGTGGTTCTTGTTGATTTGGCGGAGACGACCAAGGTACTTGCGTCTATTTTCGAACTTAACGCCAGCACCTACTCGGGCATGCTCCCATGTTTGACCAACGAGAGACTCTGGGTTCATGAATCCAAACGCAGAGGTGTACGCCTGGTTCGCCCAAACAACGGTGTCGTCCGAACCAACCAGCAAGATCGCCTCTTTCGCCGAGTCAAGCAGCGTGTTCATTCGGTTGGTCATCAAGCTCAGGTCTGACTGAGCTGTCTGACGACTTGAAATCAATGAATACATTGATACGGTCGCAAGGCCGGTAATGATCATTCCACCGGCAAGCACAATCATCCAGAGCCTTGACTCAAGTTCCGTGAGTCCAAACCCGACTGGCTTGCTGAACTGCAGTTGCCAAATACGGCCTTCAAAGTCCAAATTCGACGTTCGACTTATCCCGCGGTCCCATGTTTGATCAGTTTCGCCATTTGGTATTGGGAATATTTCTTGCCCAACGCCCTTTTCATCGAGTGCCACAACCCTGAACTCGACTTCGCCAAGTCCTGATCTTTCAACAGGACCAGCCAAAAAGTCAGCAACTCGGTAGACCCCAGTCCCGTACCCGCGGATTTCACCTGAGTCATTCCCGTTTGCATCAAAGATTGGGGTAAAAACAACGACTGCGGCCTGGTCATGCGGATTTGACGCCGAAGGAACGGGAGCAGATGGAATCAATCTTCGGTCAGCTTCGGCCTGAATCATCAACGGCATGTAGCGGGGATGCTGAGAAAGATCCTCACCAGGATTCAGAATTCCAAGGGATTCCGGATAGGTAAATGCCACCGGATAGTAGTTCGAGTGCTTGCCTTTTGACTCTAGATCGTAAGATTCAAAAAGCTGCTCGCTCATGAGTCGGTTAAATGACTCAACCTCGTCAGGTTCGACTTTCTTTACATACCCCAGTGCCTGAAGAGACCAGTTCTCTTTCTCTAGCGCGCCAGCAAATGTGTTGAACTGAGTTCTAGTCACCGAATCAGTAGCTTCAAGGAAGCCTTTGATGGCTGCTAGTTCGCTGAGACTCTTTTGGAATTCACTCCCCAGCTCAGTCGATACCGAGTGAATAAGCTCATCGAATCTGTCGTCACTTCTCGCAGAATTGACACTTCGAATTGTGATCGCAGTGGCGAGAGTCATCGCCAGCAGCATCGCGAGCGTCGCTGCAGCTGCGAACGTTGGAAGTCGCTTCAGCAAGTGACGCTCTGGAAGCTGCTTGGCCTCAGACTTGCTGGAAAGGCTCTCTTTTATGTTCGGCAGTGCGGGGTTTGCCAAGTAAGTTCAGCCTGTTTGATCAAAGGTGTTCGAGCGCAGATCGCCCGCATTACTTCAATGATCAATGACCAAGGTGTGATTTACGTTGGGGGCTACACCCACTCTGAGTACGAACCCACCGGTGAAAAGACTTGCGATGGGTTCAGTGGATCAGATCCACCGAGTTTGTCCAATCAACGCGATCTCCTAGAGCTTTGCCTAACGAGTTCGCGATCACTCCGGCAACTTCTCGTAACTCCACTGTGCGCCCAAGCTGATCCTCAAACGACGACGCTGGCAGCTCGGGCATGCCGCAGGGGATGATGTTCTGGAACATCGATAGATCGGTCGAAAGATTCAAAGCGAAGCCGTGCATAGAGACTCCGGAAGAAATCCTGACACCAAGAGCAGCGATCTTTTTCCCTTTGGGATTGATTCCCTCGACTCGCTTTTCACCAGGAATGCCTTCAACCCAAACACCTGTCTCACCATCGACCAAATGAGCCGCAATCCCGAACTCTGAAAGTGTTTCTATGATGACTCGTTCGAGCATACGGACGTACTTCACGGGACCAAGTCCGCGCTCACGCATACCTAGAATCGGGTACCCGACAAGCTGCCCAGGGCCATGATAGGTCGCTTCCCCGCCTCGATCGGTTTCAGATACTTCGACGCCTAAATCGCCGAGTTGGTCAGCATCAAGTAAAACGTGAGTTTCGTCAGCGCGACGGCCGAGTGTGATCACAGGCTCGTGTTCAAGGAACAAAACGACGTCGCCGATCTCATCCTTCACACGACGGGCATGAAGTTCGCGCTGAAGCTGTAATGCTTCCGCATATGCCATACGCCCAAGCCAGATCGCCTGAACGACTTCTGTGCCGGTCATTTCAGTTCTGAGTCAGCGGTGATTGACTCAATGCCACTCTTGACCGACTGGAGGAACTCAGAAGCCTCGGCACCATCAATAATTCGATGATCGAAAGACAAGCACATATTCATCATTGAACGAACTGCAATCGAATCGCCAGTTGGATCAGAAATTATGACAGGTCGCTTCACGATGGACTCAGTGGTCAAAATAGCGGCTTGTGGGTGATTAATTATTGCCCCACCCCACACACTTCCAAGTGCTCCTGTGTTGTTCAGCGTGAACGTCCCACCTTGCACGTCTGAAACATCCAGTTTGTTGTCTCTGGCTTTGGTCACGAGATCCGTGAATGTGCGTGAAATACCGCTTAGATCAGCTTTGTCAGCATTGTTAACAACCGGAACGACGAGTCCGGCTGCCGACGCAACAGCAACACCGACGTTGATCTGCCCTTTCACCACGATCTTTCCCTCTTGCCAGCTTGAGTTCAATTTCGGATTCTGGCGGAGTGAATTAGCGACAACTTGAAGCATGATTGGGAAGTACGTCAGCTTCACACCATTCGACGCTTCAAATTCTGATCGGTTCTTATCTCGCCACTGAACAAGTCCTGTGACATCAACTTCTATCGCTGACCACGCATGGGGAATTTCTGAAACGGAACGAACCATGTGTTCCGCGATCATCTTCCTGATCGGAGTTGGTTCAATCACCTGGTCTTCTTCGCTTGAAGTAGTGGGTTGGGCAGAACCTCCACTCTCTAGAGCAGTAAGTACATCCTTCTTGGTGACCCGCCCTCCGAGACCAGTACCGGTGACAGTGGATAGATCGATTCCGTGCTTTGCCGCCAATCTGGTCACGACTGGAGAGTAATTACGGCTACCCGATTCTGAGATGGGTGCGGCATCCTCAGATGCGGGTGCCGGCGCGGTGGAGAGGCTGGTGTCTGTGAACTCTCCTCCAGTAGGCCCCACATTCGCCCCCTGAACAAGAGTCCCAATACGACTGGAAGATGGCTTCGAGTCAGAGCCTGCGGGTCCCGCGCCACCGGTTTCCATGCGAGCAATCACGGCACCCATTGCCACCGTGTCGCCCTCGTTCACCAGGATTTCGCCAAGTACTCCTGACTCCGGTGCTGGAACATCCATGTTCACCTTGTCGGTGATTACCTCGACCAGCGGCTCGTATTTCTCGATCGAGTCACCAGTTGATTTCAGCCACTTACTTATTACTGCTTCAGTAACCGATTCACCTACGTGCGGAAGAACAATCTCATAAGCCATGATTAGATCGCAGCCAATCTAGCTATTGCATCGAGAATTTTCTCCGGCGATGGCATAAACGCTGCCTCCTGAACCGGCGAAAATGGCATTGGTGGAATTTCAGGAGGTCCTAACCTAGTAATCGGACCATCCAGATCAAAGAAACAATTTTCGCCAATGATCGCCGCTACTTCCGACGAAACACTAGTTGCTGGAGTGTCTTCCTGCACAATCAGCGCCTTTCCAGTCTTAGAGACAGAACTGATTATCGTTTTTGCATCGATTGGTCGAAGAGTTCGCAGATCGACGACCTCGACATCAATGCCCTGCCCCGCCGCCATCTCAGCAGCTTGCAAGGAGTAGTGAAGCATCAAGCCATAGGTAACCAACGAAATATCTGATCCCTCGCGCTTCACCTCAGCCTGCCCGATCGGGATCGAGTACTCCTCTTCGGGAACCTCGCCTTTGGCAAGTCGATACGTGCGTTTGTGTTCGAGAACGATCACAGGATCATTGGAACGTAATGCCGTCGTGAGCAGACCCTTCGCATCGTACGGCGTAGCCGGTGCGACCACAGAGAGACCCGGCGTGTGGGCAAACAGTACTTCGATACTCTGCGAGTGGTACAAGCCACCTCTGACGCCGCCGCCATAAGGCACACGCACAGTCATGGGGGCCGTTTTGACTCCGTTCGTGCCGTAGCGCACTCGTGCAGCCTCGCCGACCAGTTGGTTAATCGCAGGCCATACAAAATCAGCGAACTGGATTTCGGCGATAGGTCGCATTCCGTTCACAGCGGCACCAAGTGCTACACCACATATCGAAGATTCAGCAAGGGGAGTGTCGATCACTCGGTCTTCGCCAAACTCTTCAACAAATCCGTCAGAGGCTAGAAATACACCGCCGCGGTGCCCAACATCCTCTCCCATCAAAATGATTGAGGAATCCCGTCTCATTTCAGAGCGCATCGTTTCGCGAACGGCTTCGATAACTGAAAGTTCGGGCATTAGTTTGTGCCTCCCGAACCTTCTGTCACATGCAGATACATCAAGTCGGCCTCTGGATACGGCTCTGCCTCCACCGTGTCGGTTGCCTGATTGACTCTCTGTTGGGCGGAAGCATGGATCGCCTCGTCCTGTTCTTTTGAAATCAGGCCGTGTTCGATCAGTTTCGCCGACATGATCTTCACAGGATCACGGTCGTTCATTTGTTCAATATCTTCCGGCGAGCGATACCGGGTGTGGTCATCGTCAGTAGTGTGCGGCAGCAATCGTTCAACCATTGCTTCGATCAAGGTTGGGCCTTCACCATTTCGAGCACGCTCCACAGCCGCAGTCATCGCTTCGTGAACGGCCGAAACGTCCGTTCCATCGATTTGTACCCCGGGGAATCCATACGCGGCAGCCCTGCTCGATAAGCTCTCGATCCCCATTTGTTTTTCCATGGGAACCGAAATCGCGTATCGATTGTTCTCGCAGAAGAAGATAACCGGCAGCTTGTGCACTGCAGCGAAATTCATAGCTTCATGCGTGTCACCTTGAGATGACGCTCCGTCACCGAAGAAAACAACTGTCACGGCATCACGTCTGTTGAGCTTGTCAGCCAGCGCAACGCCTGCTGCTTGAGGAAGCTGGGTCGCAATCACGTTCGAAAAGTTGAACAGATCAACACGGGGGTGCGCGCCGTGCAGCGGGAATTGTCTCGCCGCACTCATAGGGTCATCGGCTTTGGCAAGGAACCCTCTCAGCAATTCTTCGGGCTCTGTTCCGAGAGCAAGCATTGCCGTGAACTGACGGTAGTAAATCAGGTAGTGATCTTTCGACGGATCGGTAGCTTCAATACAAGCTACCTGGGTCGCCTCATGTCCCTGTGCACTGGCTGCAATAGCGGCTTTGCCCTGACGGTTTAGTAGCCACACGCGTTGGTCAAGGTATCGACTCAACACCATGGTCTCGTATAGCTCCACCAGTCTCTCATTCGAGATCGCCGGAGCCAGATTATTACTTTGCTTCGAGGTCGTAGACATGAGGGGTAATTATAGGTACGGGTATGACCAAAGGCTCTAATGGTAGTCGGTCTCTGGATATACTTTTCTCAGCGTTTAGTCTGCGAGTTTGGTTCTAACCCCATCAACCAACTCGCGTATTTTCTTGTGGAGATAAACATGAAACGAATAGTGGTCGCGATATTGGCGCTATCGGCACTTACCGTAGTTTTTGCTGCTTGCGGCAGTGACGAAGAACCAACGCAAGCACCCGCGGCGCCGACCGAGGTACCTGCTGCGCCTGCCAGTGACGGCAAGATGCTGGAACTCGGAGATGCACCTGCACCTCCATCTGGTGCCCTCGATACTTCTAAGGAGTACACGGCTATTTTCGACACGGAAGCTGGTAAATTCAAAGTCAGGCTCTTCGACGATGAAGCACCGCTAACTGTCGAAAACTTCGTAAACCTGGCAACCATCGGTTTCTACGACGGTGTCACTTTCCACCGTGTGATTCCTGACTTCATGGCACAAGGTGGTGATCCTCGTGGCACAGGCAGCGGTGGTCCGGGCTACAGGTTCAGGGATGAGTTCCATCCTGATCGGAAGCACGACAAACCTGGCATTCTGTCAATGGCGAACGCGGGACCAAACACCAACGGCTCCCAGTTTTTCATCACGTTTGTCCCGACCCCTCACCTTGATGGCGGGCACGCCGTTTTTGGTGAAGTAATCGAAGGAATGGACAACGTGCTGAACATCTCGTTTAGAGATCCTGCCACAGCACAAACACCAGGCGACGCAATTCACTCGATCACTATCGAAGCAAACTAACGTAGTAACCGGCACTACCGGTTTTGGAGAAGCAATGGCAGACCTTGCCCCACCGTCGGGTTCACTCGACACATCAAAGTCATACACAGCAACGTTCAAAACAGAGCGTGGCGAATTTGAAATTCAGCTGTTCGGCAGCGACGCACCACTCACAGTAGAAAACTTCATCAACCTCGCCCGAGCCGAGTTCTACGACGGAACAACGTTCCACCGTGTGATTCCAGGCTTCATGGCGCAAGGTGGAGATCCAACGGGAACCGGAACCGGCGGTCCTGGTTATCGATTCGGGGACGAATTTACCCCAAAACTTCGTCATGACACTGAAGGAATTCTTTCCATGGCGAACGCAGGTCCTGGCACCAACGGCAGCCAGTTCTTCATCACATTTGGCCCTACCCCGCACCTGGATGGTCGTCACTCGGTCTTCGGCAAAGTGATCAAGGGGATGGACATCGTTAAGTCGATTCGAGAACGAGACCCGATGAGTGATCCAAACCCTGGAGACTTCATCGAGACAATCGTTATCAACGAGAAATAACTCTCGGTCGCAACCAATCGGCAAAGCAAAAGGGGCACTCGCTTGAGTGCCCCTTTTGCTTTGTCGGGAAATGACTAATCTCCAAGTGATGGAGCAGGATCTGCGATCGAGTTGTTCGGCACTACCGTTGGATTGTTGTCCGCTTTGATCTCTGCCGACGGAAGATTATTGTTCACTCGTCGGGTTGCCTGAATGCTGAATGAAAGCAGTCTTCCACCAACTCCGAGCTGAACGTTTTCATCGAGTTCAACGACCGGTCCAGCAGGTCGACTATTGACCCGTAGAGAGGGATCACCAGCAACTGGCTTGTTGACCAGGGTCACCTTGTTCTTGCCGAACTTGAACGATCCACCCTCGAATGGGAGATCACGAGCTTCAGCTGCGTTCACTACGTTTCGAGCAACAAACCGTCGCATGAATGATCGCTTCATTCGAGCGAAGTCAACAATTACTCGTCCCTGGTCATCAACAATGTAGCCGTAAGGTGTGCTTCTACTGAACGACCAGATCAGGACAATTGCAAGTGCAACAAACGCTGCACCAATCGCAGCAAGCACCGGAATTGGCAGGCCGATAATTCGAACCGGCTCTTCAGTGATCACTGCTGTCATGGATGCAGAAGGAGTTACACGTGTATACCTGCGTCCCTGATACTCACCTGCAAGGGTTACTTCGAGTTCGTAATCTCCACTGTCAGGGACAATCGCAGAAATATCAAACTCCCATGCTTTTCCTGGCTCCGGCTCATCAGTTGGGAACACAGCAGCAGACAATTGACCGTTTTCGCCTGTCAGGATTGCCGACACGTCCGCAGGGTTGGTCAAGTACGGGTAGTCGCCGATCATCACCTGGACTCGACCAATTCTTCCGTATTTGCCAAGGTGAGTCTCAATGTCAGCCACTTCAACAAGATTGATCGTTGGGAACGACTCGCTCCTGTAAGCATTTCCACTCATAAGCGTGGCGCCATAGTCAGCCCACGACAGTTCGAGTTGAACGTCGTTTATTCCCTGTGCTATCGGAGCGGTTAGCTGAACTGAGTACACACCGTCGTTTGCTAGGCGGTCACCGTTTTCGCCGCTGTCATTGAGCACAACGACTTCGGTCGTGCCGCTTGCCTTGGAGATTGTTGCCTCGATCTGAGCACCAGAAAGCAACTGGGCCGAATCACCGTTGAATGCGGCTGCTTCGATGATCGCTGGCTCACCAACCGGGACAGGTGGTTGCTCGATAAGGCGGAGTTCAAGTGGGTTTTCGATCTGCACACTTGCCACTAGCTTCGATGCAGGACCAATGCCCTGGAGGGTCCAGTTCCCTGGCACGGGCGAGTAGATGCGGACGTGAACAGTTGTCGGAGTCTCGTTGATCTCCACATTCTGCATCTCATCCCCTGCCCTTGTTCCACTCGGTGAGAACACAGCAACGTCAACATCCTGATGCTGACGTACGAACACAGACGAGAACACGTTTGTGTGGGGGGCAATGTCGAGGTTTACGATCGCGGCCGAGTTGTCGTGCATCTCAACATCCATTTGGGTGGTGAGATTCAGACCTACAAAATCTTTGATTACAGCGTTGATTCCTTCTGCTGTACCTGCGTCGTAAAACTTCCCGCTTGTACCGAATGCAAGGTCCGACATCAGGTCACGCATCGGGGCTTCTGTCGAAGGCAGCGTAACTACGTCGACAACCCACCCTTGCGCGCTGAACAAGTCAGCCACGTTATTCAGTCGATCACGAGTATTTTCCGATTCACCAAGGATGCGTCCAGTCGTCATGAACGCAACTCGGGACCCTGCATTGGCGTCGATTCGTGTCATGAACGCGAAAGCATCGGTCAGTGCAGCAATTTGGTCGGAACTTGCTGGACCAACAGGCAACTCGCGGAGCTCGGTTACTACATCGCCAATAAGCCTTGTACCTTCCGGACCGGTGGGTGCGGAACTTAGCTCTGTGATTTGAACTCCGTACGTTCCAGCACCGATCGTTCCTGCGTCAGTGCCACGAACCATCGTGAACGCAATCGACTCTGCGGTGTCGAGATCGCGCTGAACCGGAGAAGCTCCCTGATCAATTAGTAGGACCAGGACACCGTCTTCGCCAATCGGATTGGCGGCTTGAGCTGGGAGAGCAGCACCAACGAACAGAACGGTGAGAGCAATGATTGCTATCAGAGACGGACGACGCATTTCGAACTCCGAATTATTAAGACCAAAAACCGACCGAGGTTGATCCCACCACGGTTGGCGGACGATGAATAAATCGACTCTACGTA
>CAYYMP010000040.1:0-14208 GCA_964472915.1 uncultured Dehalococcoidales bacterium
ACCGTCAACTGAGGATTGCGGCGACAGATTACCTATTTTTCAGTCGTGTGGGGTGTGAATCCGGTGCTTTTAGCTCTTTTTACGCGGATAACTTGTGCTCTGGTAGCAAGCAGTTAGTAGGAATAAGATGCTGCGATATTCCAAATCTGGTTCGTTCAGGAGTGTTATTCCGTGCTAAATCCCAATCATCAGAAGTGGACCGAGTCGTGCGACACGATGGTTGCCTTAAGTGGTGCGACAAGCGACGGGAACACGGTCTTTGCTAAGAACAGCGATCGTCCTGAAGACGAGGCACAGCCGCTGATCATGGTCGACGGAGCGGATCACTCCGGTGGATTTTCCGGCACGCAATTCGTCGACGTTCCGCAAGTCGCCCATACTTATAGACACGTGGGCTCGAAGCCATACTGGTGCGCCGGATACGAACACGGGTTCAACGAACACCAGGTTGTAATCGGTAATGAAGCACTCCCATCCAAACTGCCAGAGTCATCAGATCCGAAGCTTGTTGGTATGGAAGTTTTGAGACTCGCACTTGAGCGCGCTGCATCAGCTGAAGAAGCGGTTGATGTGATCACTTCGCTAGTGGGCGAGTTCGGCCAAGGTAAATTCGCAAACAACGCTGGGGTGAGGACTTACGACAATATTTACCTCGCCGCCGATCCAACATCTGCTTACGTGATCGAATGTGTCGGGCACGACTGGGCGGTTCATGAGGTTGACCGGTATCGTTCGATTTCCAACGTGGGGCAGCTTGGTCGGTTAGGCAAAGATGTTCACCGGATGTCGGACGAAGCCAAGTCAACTGCGACCCAGCATGGCCTGTTCGAGATGGGTTTTGGCGAGTCGTTCGATTTTGCGAATGCTTTCGCCGATCCTGCAAATTCTGCAAGTGGAACAGCGCGGCAGTGCAGAAGTGACGCAATGATCGGAGCTGTTTCCGGGGCAGTTGATGCTCGATCGATGATGCAGGTACTGACCGATCACTCAGACGGATCGAATCCGAGCGAGCCGCACGTTGTAGACGTGGCGGGTGACACTTCTATTTGTGTCCACAGGCATGAAGGCGAGTCACGAGGTGCTTCCACTGCAAGTCTGGTAGCCGATCTTGATGCAACCGGTACGCGGCTGCCGATCTACTGGACGGGCATGTATTCACCTTGCATGACGGTATTCATGCCGATGTTCATCGAAGGTATGTTGCCCGCTGACCTTGCGATTGGTGGTGAAAAGGAGTCGACTGACAGCCCGTGGTGGGATTTCTACCGACTGACTCACAGTGGACTACGTGCAGGCGCGGAGCGTCGTTCAGAAATTCGCGGTGAACTGAGCGGGTTGCAGGAAGAGTTCTTCCAGTCAGCGCCTGACATCGCGATAACGGCACGAGGAATGATTCAGGACGGTGATGTTTCAAGAGCTGAAGCGCTGTTGACCGGCTACATGCAGGAAAACTTTGATCGCGTGATTTCAAAGGTGAGGTCACTCGCGAAAGTTGGAGTACCCGTAGCGTAAGCTCAGTTTTAGTTTGACGAGGTTGGTTTTCGAACGTAGTCTCGGCTGTCGAAAAATTACCCTTTTGTTAGAAGGACACTGGCAAGATGCCGTTCAACGTAAATCACATCCACCTGAAGTCGAGCGATCCTGAATCGACTGCGAACTGGTTCGTAAAAGCTTTCAACGTAGAGATCGTTTCAGACAACGTTCGACCTGTTGGAGACCGATTCATCGTGACCAAGACCGAAGGTGGTCTTGCGATCAACATTTCGTCAGAGCGAACTGGTGAAACTCTCGGACCAGCCGATGCAGACCCTCACTACGGCCTTGAGCATTTCGGGTTCGATACCGATGACATGGACGCCGATCTTGCTCGCTTGCAGGAACTCGGAGCCGAACTCAAGGAAGGTCCGATCAACAACGGTGGAGGTGTGACCATTGCGTTTATTTCCGCTCCTGGCGATATTCGAATCGAGCTGATTCACCGAGCTTAGTTCTCACAGAATTGATGAAAACGCCCGGATCAATCGATCTGGGCTTTTTTGTACTCAATAATCGCGAGGCTGGGTATCGCACGTAAGCACAAAATAACCTCATGAAATTCAGCGACGTTCTGAACAGAAAGATTCCACCAGAACCGTGGGTTGAGGGTGAAAAGATTCCATGGCATGAGCCGCGATTCAGCCGGAGGATGCTGGAATATCACTTATCGCAGGATAGTGATGCAGCGAGTCGGCGTGCCGAGATCATCGATTTGCACGTCGCGTGGATAGGAGACTTGCTCGGAGAGGATGGGTGCAAAAAGATTCTGGATCTTGCCTGCGGTCCCGGTTTATACGCTCATCGACTTTCACGGAAAGGGCACACGGTCAAGGGCATCGATTTTTCGCCGGCATCGATTGAGTGGGCGAGAAATACAGCCAATAGAGATTCGCTGGATATCGAATTCACCCAATCAGACGTTCGATCGGCGGAATACGGACACAATTTCGATCTGGCGATGTTGTTGTTCGGCGAAATTGACGTGTTTTCGAAGTCAGACGTACAAACGATTCTCCGCAAGGCATACGAGTCGTTGAACGACGGTGGGTTTCTACTGCTTGAACCACACGAAGAGGGCGTAGTGCAGGCAAACTTCGCGACGGATCCTCGTTGGAGCACTCACGAATCGAGTCTGTTTAGTGAAAGTCCACACATGCTGCTAGAGGAAGGATTTTGGATTGATGCCGCGAAAGCTGCAGTGAAGCGTTGGTACGTCGTTGAATCTAAATCAGGTGTGGTTGAGCGGTATTCGCAAACTGTGCAGGCATATTCGAAATCTGAGTTCACGGAACTAGTCGAATCGTGCGGTTTTGAAGTTCAAGACCCACCTGCTGGGTGGATTACAGGCAAGGAAGGCACTCAGGGAGAGTTTTACCCTCTGGTCGCCATCAAAAAGAGACAACAGACGGCAATATGACGGTGAGACTGGCTGTAGCTGGCGGAAATCGCGGATCTAGATTCGACCAGGTACTGAGTGGACTTCAAGATCAAATTGAACTCGTTGCGGTTTGTGATCCATCAGATGCCGTGCGTACCGCGTGGACAGAGGGCCGCCCTGAAACTGCTTATTCGTCGCTTGAAGAGCTGGTTGAAGACCCAACTATCGACGCCGTTTTTATCGCAACGCCGATGCTCCTACACGCACGTCAAGCTCTTACTGCTTTAAATGCAGGGAAGCACGTCCTTTCGGAAGTGACGGCAACTGCAACTCTTGAAGAGTGCTACGAACTGGTCGAGACAGTCGAAAAGACCGGTCTTACCTACATGATGGCCGAAAACTACTGCTATCGGCGAGAAGCAATGTTGGTGAAGCAGATGGCGCACGCTGGAGAGTTTGGCGAGCTGACCTACGCTGAGGGTGCCTATATTCACGACTGCCGTGATCTCATGTTCAACGACGATCTAAGTCGAACCTGGCGCGGCGGTGCTTCGGGGACAGGCAATACCCAATCATCGAGAGGCAACGGCTATCCGACTCATTCACTCGGACCGATTGCACAGTGGTTAGGGATTAACCGGGGTGATCGCCTCGTTCGGACAACAACGTTCGTGACACAGTCGGCGGCTCGCCAGGAGTGGGCACAAACCGTACTTCCTGATGGGCATCCTGACTCGACAGATGCCGCGTGGGCAGATTTCACCGATTCTGCGACGACGTTGATTCAAACAGAAAAGGGGCGCGTGATTTGCCTTCGTAAAGATTCTGCAAGTCCTCGTCCTCACAACATGGCGTTGCATTCGCTCCAGGGGACGAGAGGCGCGTATATATCGGGTCGACATGATGACGAAGAGCCGCTTGCCTGGGTCTCAGGCAAGTCTGGAGGAGTGAGCCCTGCCAACTTTAGCTACACAGACAAGGCTCGCCCTGCTGAGCACGTTGGTTCTTCGCGTGCAGAATGGCAGTCGTTGTGGGATTTCACGGATGAGTTTGAGCATCCGTACTGGCGTGACCTGGGTGACGACGCACGAGAAGCGGGCCATGGCGGGGGGGACTATTTTGTGATGTACGACTTCGCTCGTGCGGTTGCGGGAGAGATCGAACCGCCAATCGACGTTTACGATGCGGTGACTTGGAGCAGTATTTTTCCGCTTTCAATCGAGAATGTGAAACGGAACGGCGAGCCTATCGACGTGCCGGATTTTAAGAGGCGTTAGCTCCAGGCGTGACTGCGTCACTTGGTCGCGGCGTCGCACTATCCCCCTCTCTAACTCTCCCCGTTCCGCGGGGAGAGAACAGTCGTAAGCTCCTGCCCCTGAGCCTTTCCTGTCTGAGAAGTAGATCAGGGGACGGCGTAGCCGGTCATGTTGCCGGTTAGTTGTTCGTTTTCGACGGCTAATTTGCCGTTCACAATTACGTGAGGAATCCCCTCGGGGTGAACCTTTGGATCTTCAAAAGTTGCGCGGTCGGTCACCGTATCTGAGTTGAAGATGACCAGGTCGGCGAATTTACCTTCTGCAATGACACCGCGGTCGGTCAGTCCGAATCTCTCTGCAGGATTTTGTGTCATTCGTTGAACGACCTGTTCGACAGGGTAGTTGTGGCGTCGACGCAGTCGTCCCATCATTCGAGGGAAGCAACCGTACGCACGAGGGTGCGGCATCCCTCCAACGGGGATTGAGTCTGAACCGACCATGTAGTCAGGGCGTGCCATGAGTTGCATGATGTCGTCTTCGACCTGGCGCCAGAGAGCAACACTTTGAGGTGGAGCAACTCTCATTCCACATGCCAAATTCTCTTCAACCATCATTCGGGCCATCATATGTTCAATGCTGATGCCCCAAATCTTTGCGACATCGTCGAATGACATTCCCTCGAACTGCTGGTTGCGTTCGGACTCGATATGAGTCCAAACGTTTCCTGACGGGTCTGTGTAGTTGATCTCTCCCATTCGGGAGATAAGTTCAGCACGCTTGTCCTCGTCGTTGAGTATTTTGAGCATTGCTTCTGGACCACCTTCGTGGAAGTAACCAGGGTAGAAAGCCTGTGGGAACGAGGATCCAACCGGGTATGGGTAGGTTTCCAACGTAATGTCGATGCCCTCGGCCTTGGCAGCGTCAATTGGTTCGAGAAGTGCTTCCAGTTCTCCCGCTGACTCCGCTGAAGTTCGGTAGTGCTCGAAGTGAAGTTTTGTGCCTGTTCGGCGCGCAACTTCGATTGCTTCTGATACACCGCCACCACCAAATGCTCGATCAATATTGTGGTTTCGAAGGTGGATCGACATTGGCTTGTCGTATTCCTTCGCAACTTCCATCAGGGCGCAAAGTTCTTCAGTGTCAGACCAGCTGTTTGGGTAGTAAGAAAGTCCGGTGGCAAATCCGACTGCACCTTGCTCAAACGATTCGCGCAAGAGTTGTTTGGCTCGATCCAAGGCGTCGCTTGTGAGTGGAACATCCTGCATTCCAGCCGCTTCGAGCCGTATAGGGCCATGGCCAGCAAAAATGGCAACGTTACAAGTGGTTTTCTGGTGGTAGTTCGCTCGCGCCGCCTCGATTGACGACATGTCGAGGTCTTCGGGAGCGAAACCGAGAATTCCAGAGAGGTACCAGCGGTACATCAGGTAGTTCTCACGCGATAACGGCGCAAGGGTTAGTCCATCAGGTGCGATCACCTCGGTAGTGACGCCCTGACGAATACCGCTGGCGTGCGCACCGTCATTCAGCAATGCAGCATCCGCGTGGGAATGGACGTCGATGAATCCTGGTGAAATGTGAAGTCCGCTGGCATCGATGACTTTTGCACCCTCATTCGCCGATTCTGGAATCGATCCGAGCATTTCAACTCGATCGCCGCTGATACCAATATCGGCTGATACGGGTTTCGCACCCGTGCCGTCAACTACTGTTCCGTTGCGGATTATTAGATCGAACGCCAATTGACTCTCCTGATTACCTAGTCCGCACGCAGGTTACCGCCAGCATCAAGAAATTCAACTGTGGATTAGTCGCAACTGTGCGCGGGTTCTGGAAAAATACCTCACATCGATATTTTGATCAGAACCAACACGAGGTTGAACTCACATGGGCAGATTTAATGGTCGAAGCGCGGTTGTCACCGGTGGTGCGCTCGGAATAGGTGGCGGTTGTGCCAGGCGATTGGCCTCGGATGGTGCGAGCGTTTTGATCGTAGATGTGAACGAGGATGCTGCGGCTGCGAACGCTCACCGAATAATCGATGCCGGTGGAAAAGCCTCGTTCATGGTCGGAGACGTCGCTCAAGAGTCAGTCGCATCGGAAATGATTGAGAAAGCAGTTTCTGAGTTTGGTCGCCTAGATCTGCTCGTGCAGAACGCCTATGGCGGAGGAGCGGACAACATTGGAACAGCGGTAGAGGTTGAACCAGACGCCTGGAACAGAGGAATGGGTCTTCTCGTTGGCGCGTTGTACCTGGGTGCGAAATACGCAGTTCCAGCAATGGAAGAATCGGGAGTCGACCCGAACTTCGATCAATCTGACTGGTCGGGTAACGGTCGAAGACATGGGAACCCACCTGCACAGAATGTCGGGCGAATCGTGAACATGTCTTCAGTTCACGGATTGCTTCAGGCACCTCGATCACTGATTTATGA
This sequence comes from uncultured Dehalococcoidales bacterium, assembly GCA_964472915.1. Classification (GTDB taxonomy): domain Bacteria; phylum Chloroflexota; class Dehalococcoidia; order Lucifugimonadales; family Lucifugimonadaceae; genus Lucifugimonas. The sequence goes on from CAYYMP010000040.1 coordinate 6,603, forward strand.
GTCAGGAAAAGCCGCAGTCATTGGGTTGACCAAGCAAATGGCGGTCGACTTTGGTCCGCTCGGTATCACGGTAAACGCAATTGCGCCTGGTCACATCGTGACGGAGCGTGGCAACGAGATGTGGAACGAGGTTGGAAACGACGAGGGATTCCGACTGTTTGAACTTCACTACCCGGTACGACGAACAGGAATCCCAGAGGACATTGCAAACGCAGTGGCGTTCCTGTGTTCAAACGAAGCATCGTTCATCACCGGACAAGTACTTGCAGTAGATGGCGGGATGTCGATCCAGCTGCAGGAAAACATCGTGATGGACTCTAAGGACTACATCGTGGCGAATCCTGAACTTCGGACCCACTTCGATGTTGGACGAGGATCCAGCCGTTTCTAAGATGATTCGAGTTACTCAGCTTTTTCGGTACCCAGTCAAATCTTTCTCACCGCAGTCGGTAGACGAACTCACTACTGAGAACGGAAGACTCGTTGGTGATCGCGTGTTCGCGTTTCGTCTTGCGAACCGTGGAGACTTGAACGATTGGTCATGGCAGCGCAAGCACAACTACGTCGCACTTGCCAATACGCCTGGCGTAGCAAAGCTTGAAGTTGCGTTCGACGAACAGGAGCGAACACTTTCGATTGTCGAGCGCGAAAGTGGTTCGACGGTCGGGGTTGCGCATGTTGATGATCCGGATCAACGAGTTTCACTTGCTGGTGCTGTGGAAGAGTTTGTTCGCAATCTTGATATCAACTCAATTAGCGGTGATCCAGAATCGACTCCACTAGTGCTGGTAGGTGATGGACGACACAGCGTTTTTCACGATTCGGAAGATGGTGGCGTGACCCTCTACGGTGAGGAGTCGATTCGCGGACTTAGCGATCACATGGAGGCGGATGTCGATGGGCTCAGGTTTCGAGCCAACGTGGTTATTGAGGGTGCCGGTGCGTTCGAGGAGATCAGTTGGACTGGAGAATTGACGATAGGTTCAGTTCGGTTCAATGCTGTCAAACCCGTTGTTCGCTGTTTGGCTACTCACACTAATCCAGAATCTGGTGAGCGAGATCTCGACGTGATGACTGCGCTGCAAACTGCGAATGGAATAACACCACCCACGTTTTCACTGTGGCTTGAGCCGGTTGAAAAGGATCAGACCTCGACCATTCGGGTCGGAGATGAAGTAAAGCTTCTTTCTAAATGACGTGGATTGCTTCAAGCGTTCGAAACGCGCTTATGACAGCCTGGGTTTTGCTCGGCATCATCAGTATCGGACTGTTTCAGTTTCATCCTGATCACTCGGACCGGGAGTTGAGCATTGTCCTGAGCCTAATGGGTTTGACTGTGTTGGGCACGGTAGTTTCGTTGGTGGTACTTCGGGTCACAGACCGACTGGCGAAACGTAATGGTCCATCAAGAAAACTCGTCCTGTGGGCATATTTCTTCGCAATAGTTGCCCTTGTTCCGGTGTCCTACATGAGCCTCATCATTCCCTGGATTGTTCTCGTGATCGTCACCCTCGTTTACGTGCGGTGGAAATGGGGATGGGCAGATTCGAGGTTTTCTAAGTAGCAACTTTCGGTTATCCCGATTGGTAGAATTTGCCACTTCACGCGTATGACGCGCGCACGAAGTGTGGCTATGTTTGAACTATAGCCACGAGTACTAGTACGAATCCGGAACTGCATTTTGACTACATCGAGCACAGATCGATCAACCTCAGGAGATGGCCCTAGCGGCGCGATTGACCGGTACAACCCGGCTGAGATTGAGAAGAAATGGCAGCAGAAGTGGGAAGCCGACGGTATTTACGAGGCCCCCGATCACGTTGATGGCAAAGAGAATTTCTTTGCTCTTGTGATGTTTCCTTACCCATCTGGTGAACTCCACATGGGTCACTGGTTCCAGTACTCAGGTGCGGATGCCCACGCTCGCTTCAAGCGTATGCAGGGCTACAACGTCATGCACCCGCAGGGATTCGATTCGTTTGGTTTGCCAGCAGAGAATGCCGCGATCGAACGTGGTGCTGACCCGCGTGAGTGGACCTACTCGAATATCGAGAACGCCAGACGACAGTTCCGAGAAATGGGAGCGGGTTACGACTGGTCACGGGAACTCGTTTCGTCTGACCCTGAGTACTACAAGTGGAACCAATACTTCTTCCTGAAATTTTACGAGAACGGACTTGCCTATCGTGAGCATGGTCCAGCGAACTGGTGTCCAAAAGACCAGACGACTCTTGCAAACGAGCAGGTGAAAGACGGCGCATGTGAACGCTGTGGAACGACGGTCATAAAGCGGAATTTGCCACAGTGGTTCTTTGCGATCACCAAGTACGCCGATGAACTCCTTGATTTCAGCAAGCTCGATTGGCCTGAAAATATCACCACGATGCAGCGGAACTGGATTGGTCGTTCAACAGGAACGACGATTGGGTTCGATGTAGGCGAATTCGCACCGGGTGAAAAGATCGAGACATTTACGACCCGAATCGACACTGTGTTTGGTGTGACGTTCGTGGTTCTCGCTCCCGAGCACCCACTGGTTGAAAAACTCACTCAGCCCGAGCAAAAAGCCGCGGTTGACGAATACGTTGCCAATGCAAGTCGTGAAACCGAAATCGAGCGTACTTCAACAGAGCGCGAGAAGACCGGAGTCGCAACTGGCGCTTACTGCATCAACCCGCTCAACGGCGAACGAGTACCAGTTCTGGTTGGTGACTACGTTCTGGCTTCGTACGGAACTGGTGCGGTCATGGGTGTGCCGGCTCACGACGAGCGTGACTTTGTATTTGCGAAAAAGTACAACCTTGAGATTCGAGTTGTAGTTTCTCCCCCCGATTGGGATGGCGGAGAGCTTGAAGCAGCATGGATTCCACCCGGAACCCAGGTGAATTCAGGTGAGTTTGACGGAATGTCGAGCGTCGAAGGCAAGGAAGCCATCGCCGACAAGATCGAATCAAACGGTTGGGGTGAGCGAACCATTACGTATCACCTGCGTGACTGGCTGATCTCCCGACAACGTTTCTGGGGCACACCAATCCCGATTATTTACTGTGACGATTGCGGAACGGTGCCCGTTCCAGATCAAGACCTGCCGGTACTGCTTCCAGAGAAACCAAAGTTCGGTGAAGCTGGAAAGTCGCCACTGACCGAAGATCCCGAATTCTTCAACACGTCCTGCCCGAACTGTGGCAAGGCAGCAACCCGTGAGACAGACACGCTCGACACGTTTGTCTGTTCGTCGTGGTACCACCTTAGGTTTGCAAGCCCGAATCCTGGTGAAGATCCGTTGGATGCCGACCGGGTCCGAGCTTGGGTTCCGATTCACTCGTACATTGGCGGTGCTGAACATGCTGTAATGCACCTTTTGTACTCACGCTTCTTCAATAAGGCGTTGCGAGACACAGGATTCGTGGAGTTCGATGAGCCGTACACGAAGCTCACGAACCAGGGGATGTTGATCAAAGACGGTCGCAAGATTTCGAAGCGATCGAATCCACTTCCACCTGATCCAGTTGTCGAGAAGCACGGTGCAGACACTCTCCGTCTCTACCTGATGTTCCTGGGGCCATGGGACCAAGGTGGTGACTGGTCAGACTCGGGTATCAACGGGATTACTCGCTGGCTGGGTCGAATTTGGGATGTAGCTCAGCGTGATGAGTCGAAGCTTGGTGACTCAAGCGATTCTGGCGCCGCACGTGAACTTGATCGTGCATCACACTCGACCACGCAGCGTGTGCTGACAGACATGGAAGCGTTCAAATTCAATACTTCCATTGCTGCGCTTATGGAATACACCACAGCATTGATTCGAGCCTACGACGATGGATCGGTTTCGGCCGCGCAATGGCGAGCTGGCGTAGACCGACTGTTGCTCCACACCGCTCCACTTGCACCACATATTGCTGAGGAACTGTGGCAACGAACAGGTCACAGCGGGTCAATTCACCTGGAACTCAACCCGGAATTCGACGAGGCTTTGACTGCAACCGACACGATTACGTTGGCTGTTCAGGTTCAAGGCAAGCTTCGTGACCAGGTTGAAGTTGCTGCTGATATTGATCAGATCGGTGCAGTTGCCGCCGCTAAGGCAGCTCCTAATGTGGAACGTCACCTTGAAGGCATGACCATTGTCAAAGAGATTTACGTTCCAGGCAGACTCGTGAATATCGTGGTTCGGCCGAACTAATGACTGGTGAGCCTAAAAGCGATCCTTCGAGAGTTCGAAGGAACGCGATTCGGGCTAAATACGATCAGGAATCGATTAACGAAATTCTTGATGCCGGGTTCGTTTGCCATGTCGGGTTTGAAAGTGAACACGGCATTGTTGTTGTACCAACTCTGTACGTGAGAGACGGCGATTCGGTGCTGCTACACGGATCGACCGGAGCTGGCATGACACGCGCGGTTCGAAACAGGAAGCCGCTTACAGTTGAAGTGACTCACTTAGACGGGATAGTTGCCGCTCGATCTCACTTTCACCACTCCATCAACTACCGATCAGCAGTCCTGTTCGGTACAGCGACTGAAATTTCGGATGTGGTTGAAAAACTTCGTGGCATGGAATTGCTTGTCGAGCACATTTCTCCTGGTAGGTGGGACGAGGCGCGAAAACCATCTGACTCTGAGTTTGTTCAAACTAGTGTCATCCGACTAAAAATCGAAGAAGCATCAGCGAAGGTGCGAACTGGCGGTCCGGGAGAAGAGCCTGAAGATCTCGAAACAGATTTCTGGGGTGGTGTAATCCCGGTATCGACAGTGTTTGGCAGCCCAGTTGAGGACCAGGAGAACACGCCGAAAGTTGGTGTTCCTGAGTCGATCAATGAAACTCTTTCAAAGTGGAACAAGTAAAGGAATCGAGCTTGCTTAACCCCGGGGATCAATTTCCAGACATCACAATTTCGTTGCCTCGTGGTGAGTCCATTTCTGTTCGCGAAGCGGCGAAAGATTCCTGGGTTTATCTTTTGTTCTACAGAGGTGGTTGGTGAGGGTACTGTCGGCGGCAGTTGGCCGCTGTTCAGGAGCAAAACCGACTACTCAAACGACTCAATATCACGGTAATTGCATCAAGTCCTGACGCTGAGGCAGGGGCTCGTGAGATGGTTTCCAGTGAGAAGCTTGATTTTGCGGTTGGTTACGGCATGGATCAGCAAATGATGGACGATGTCCACGCAATCCCCGGAGAACGCAATGGGGAGCTAATCGTCCAACCTGCGGAGTTCATCATCAAACCGGGTGGCGAAATTGCCGCATCGGTGTATGCAACGACCCAGCTGGGCAGAATGAGCCCGCGTGAGATCGCTGTGTTCGTCAAAGACCGCTCGTAGTTCCGAAAACCGGTTCGCAATTTATTGCCGTAGTGTTCGCGCGCTCCTAAGATGCCGTTATTCGAATTGAACTGAGTAGCAAGAGGTAATTCAATGCGCGCAATGACCTGGCACGGTGGGGACAACTTCACTCTCGATGAGGTGGCTACCCCATCTCCTGAGGCGGGTTGGGTCGCGGTAAAGATCGACTCGATTGGTGTGTGCGGTACTGATGTTCACATTACTCAGGGGCTGTTTCCTTCGACACCGCCGAAGATTCTTGGACACGAATCGTCAGGGGTGATAGTTGAGGTCGGTGCTAGCGTCGCGATGTCTCGAATTGGAGAACGTGTCACGCTCAATACGACGAGTCACTGTGGAAAGTGTGCTGCATGTCTCACATGGTCAGAATCTCGTTGTGAGAATCTTGAGAACACTTCGGGGATGTTTGCTGAGTTTGCGGTCGCACCTTCGCAATCGGCTGTGAAGATTCCTGATTCTCTTGATCTCGAGCAGGCTTGTTTGACCGAACCTGCTTCGTGTTGCCTCTCTGGTGCCGAAATGATGTCGATCGGCGATAACGACATCGGAGTAGTGATTGGCGGCGGCATTATGGGCCTATTCACATTGGCTTTTCTCAAGCAACGTGGCGTGAAGACCATGATCATGTCGGAGCCGGTCGCTGCTCGTCGCGAAATGGCGACTCAGTTTGGAGCTGATCTGCTGCACGATCCTTCAGACGGCGACCTCGGTGAGTTCGTGAAAGACCATAACGGCGGGTATGGAGCGAATATTGCAGCTGAAGTCGTCGGCAAGCCTGAACTTGTTGCTAAGTGCGTTGAAGTTGTTCGACCTCGAGGACAGGTGCTGATGATCGGCGTGAGCCCGGAAGGTGCACCGCTACCGGTCGATTTGTACGACATGCACTACCGAGAAGTGACACTCAAGGGAGCATTTGGTCGCGGTGACGTATTTGCCAGAACGCCAGAAGCGATCAGTAAGCTGAACCTTGATGGCGTTATATCGGCTCGATACTCGCTAGATCAAGTACCGCAGGCGATCGTTGATTCCGGTGAGGGCAAGGGCGTGAAGCTAGTGGTGAAGCCGAACGGGTAGGCTCGGTGTCGGGCGTTCTAGGAGCGTAGAGATCCCTCCGCCGCGGTCGGGACACGTCATTCTGTAGCGTGGGTCCGGTGTCATCCTGAACTTGATTCAGGATCTCGTTGCAGGACGCTAAAGTTTGCGTGCGGATGAAACATCGCACTCACCTCAAGTTGATCCTGAAACAAGTTCAGGATGACAGCACAGGATTGTGAGAACTCACTGAGAAACCACTTCGCCGGCTTTGATGGTTAGGACGGGTTCCCAGAGTTGTCCTGTTCGAGTTTGATTGTGACCGTCTCGCAGTTGAGCCGTCTGATTGGTTACGTCGACTAAGCAAAAGTCAGCGGCGGCACCAACACGTAGTTGACCATTCTCATCTTCGAGTCCAAGCAACTTAGCCGGAGCGGATGTCATCCGCGACCAACAGTCTTCGATCGACATTCCGGCTGCGACCAGCTTGGATGCAACAAGTGGTAAGTCCTGGTTTGTCCCAGACTCGACATGAGCAACGTACGCGTCACTGGAAATGATGTCGGGTAAAAATCCTTCGGCGATAGCCACTTCTGCGGTGTCGAAGCCGAACGCTGCAAAACCGTCACCTACATCGAACAACACTCCGCGCTCGCGAGCCTCCAAAACGCAATCCTGAATTCTTCCGGCTTGCACGATGCTGCCTTCACCTGAGTGAAAACAGTAGGTCATGGAATCACCAGGTCTCAGAAGAGCCAACTGATCGGCGAGAGGTGTTGCGTCGGTCTTGGTTGCTCCGAAAAGAATCGGAACATTGGCTTGCCCAGCAGCCTCTACGCCTCGTCGCATGATATCTAGAGGATCAATCGATGGGTTTTGAACAAATGCGACGTTTAGCGAGATGCCCCAGATGTGTTCACGGTGACGCTCGATCGCCTCAACACACTCTAAAATGCTGGCTTCATCGAGATCGAAAAACCTGCCGTTTGGATTCGATTCCCCATTTGCGCAGAAGTTAATTGCGAGCTTTATGCGAGTTCTCGAGGGTTCGATTGTTTTATCGACGAATTCGTCGATGTTCCTTGCACCGGCATCGCCCTGTGAGAGCACAGTTGTTGAACCGCGTGTGAGGAAATACTGATCAGGGTCGACGCCGTAGCGAGAGCCGCTGAGCGAAGGGTGTGCGTGTGCATCGATCAATCCCGGGAGTAGAAACCCTTGATCGACGATCA
>CAYYMP010000040.1:14308-16482 GCA_964472915.1 uncultured Dehalococcoidales bacterium
GGGTGTGCGTGTGCATCGATCAATCCCGGGAGTAGAAACCCTTGATCGACGATCAGGTCTGCAGCACCGAATTTTGAAGCGTCAGTTTCACGACCTGAGATTCGACCATCTGTGATGGTTAGTTCGATTGGACCTTCGTATTCGGAAGCTGGGTCAATCGCTCGTAAAGCTCGGACACGCCTGATTGGAGAACTCATAATCGGCACGATACACGATCAGGAGTAGTCGATTAGAGTCTTTTCGGTCGCCTTCATCAGGTTGTCATTGAAGTACTCGGGTGCCGATTTCCAACCACCCATCGCTTCAAAGTCTTCCGCCCAAAGGCCTGGAGTCGGCATCTTGACGTAGAGCGAGTACATGCTCCAAAAGCCATAGTCACGTAGTGGCTCATCCGAAACATTTGAGTATGCCGTCAACGTGTGTTCTTCGACATCAATTCCGGTAATTAGAGCGTCTTGGATTATGTTCGCAATGTCGTATGTAGGTTCACCTAGACGAGGTTGCTCCCAATCGACAATTGCGATTAGTTGATCTTCTTTCCAAAGGGTGTTTCCTGCCCAGTAATCGAAGTGAAGTAGCTGCTCGCGGGATTTATCGACACGTGGCCAGAGCTTCTGCATCGCTTCGTACAAATCGGGGCCGAGTGGGTGCTTCTGTGCATTGGCACTTGGTTCGTTTGCCTGCATCTTTTCGTCGATGCGGTCACTTAGCTTGCGTAGTCCAACTGACTTGAGCCGCGAAGTGTCCAGTTCGTGAACCACATGAATGGCTTCAACCAGTTGTGAACACGAGCTCTGCCAACTCTTCGGCTGCAAGAGCGGTCCACCGTCCACATACGAGATCACACACGAGGGCCTGCCGAGTATCTCTTCAGTGATTGCGCCCAGGACAAGGTCCGGGGCAGCTACCGAACTTTCCTTCAGGAAATTCAGCACTGAAAGTTCGTAGAACGATGGCGAAACAGCGGCGTCTTTTTGCCATAGACCGTATTGGCGAACGACAACGTCTTGCCGCTCACCGGTACCTCGCTGGAGCGACATCACGTCCATGCGACACGAAATACCGCCAACGATCGGTCGAGTTCTCAGAATTGACGCGTTGGGATCGATCGCAAATGCGATCTGCTCGAACTGGTTTTGAGTCGGCGCTGGAGCTTTTTCAGGCATTGGTTCGTGCCAGCAGGTCTTCGATCACTCGGGTGTGAGCAGCACGAATGTCGTCAGCAGTGTAGGTGCGGATTCCAAGTTCTGCGTAGCCTTGTGCCCAGTGACCTGGGTCGGGCATTGGCATTGAAACGGCGGTCATTTTCCAGAAGTCCAGATCTTTGACGGTGTGTTTCGATTCTCGTTGATAGACCTCAAGAAATGCCTGCTCAACTTCCATTCCGAAGTACTGGGCATCGACCAGGAAGTAGGCGACGTCCTGTGTTGGCTCTCCGATAAAAGGCCATTCCCAGTCGACGATAGCGATCAGTTCTTCATCGTTCCAGATCGTGTTGCCTGGCCAAAAATCGGTGTGGATGAGTTGTTTGGCTGATTTATCGACATGTGGCCAGAGATATCTCATCGCCTGCCACAGCTCTACACCCAGGGGGTGTTTGGTGAATTTTTCGGGTGGTTCGTCAGCATCGCACCAGGTTTGAATGTAGTGCGAATGGTCGGACTTGAGATCGAGGAGACTTTCGGGAACGGTGATGTTGTGCACACGAGCGAGCGCAGTTGCTAGTTGTCCGGCCCAGTCGTGTGGATCAGAGGGTTTTAGGCCTGGTCCTCCGTCGAGGTAGTTCAAAGCGATGGCGTTCTTACCGAATATGTCTGAGGTGATGACCGGATCGAGAGAGACGGTTGGTGCGGGTACTCCGTTTTTTTCGAGCAATTGAAGAACTTCAGCTTCTCTGCGGTTGGGTGAGGCACGGTTCGGATCAGTGTGCTCCCAGTAGAGGCGGGTTACTACTTGTTGCGGTGTATCACCTGGTTTTGCAAATTCGACCACGTCCATGCGGCAGCCTAGCCCACCACGAAGTTTTCGCGTTGAAATGACCGATGAGCCTGGAGAGATCGCGCCGGCTACTGCGGCGAATTGATCGTATGTTGGCCGGTCAGGTATAGGCATGTGGGTAGTTTGAGTGTTTTCTAGCTCAAGCCGAATGGCAATTTGTGAGTATTGGTCGGCGA
>CAYYMP010000041.1:0-2025 GCA_964472915.1 uncultured Dehalococcoidales bacterium
GCGCTGAGAGGATCATCCCGCCGGGATGTTGAGCGAGATACTTCGGGAAGTGATTTAACTGCTGGGCGAGTTCGATGAGCATTTGCCACACAGGCAGATCAACTCGATCCCTGTACTCAGGCAGTTCCGCCATGCTTTGGGCAAGAACCGGAATGGAACTGTGCCCGTCGAGTCGCTTGTTCAGACGCCCTATGTCGTCTTCAGAAATGCCCAGAGCCTTTCCGAGGTCTCGAACAGCTCCTCGTATTCGGTATGTCGAGATCATTCCAGTGAGGACAGCGCGCTCGTATCCCCATCGCTGATGTATTCGCAGGATCAGTTCAGCTCGAATTTCACGCGGGAAGTCGAGGTCGATATCCGGCGGCGCGAGCTTTTCACCATCGGTTGTATCGGGTAGGAAGCGATCGAGCCGCAAGCCGAACTTGAGCGGGTCAATGTGAGATAGACCGGTCAGGTAACCAATTAGCAGAGCGACCGAAGACCCCCTACCACGACCGGGAGGGTGCGCTTCGATAGGCAAGCCAGGTTCAACGAGTCCAAGATCCTCCTGCACTTCGCGGGCAATACGAATGATGTCGTAGTACTGGAGCAGGAATCCCACAAGATTGTGTTTTTCAAGCAGATCGAACTCGCGGTCAAGCCGATCCACAACCTGGGGAGTGAGACTGCCGTATCGACGCACTGCAGCCTCTTCGCATATTTCTCGCAAATAGGTCGTTTCTGTGTGCCCGGGCGGCAGGAAGTCGTACGAAGGAAAGTCGTAGATGGCATCGGAAATCAAGTTGAAGTTGCAGCGTTCGGCGATCTTGAGTGTGTTGGATATCGCCTCAGGATGCTCGCTGAACAGCACCGTCATATCGTCGGGAGGCTTCAGGAAGAACTGGTCATTGGCTCGGCGTTCCCTGTGAGTCGCTTCCAGCGACTTGTTGTGTTTGATGGCAATTAGAGCGTCGTTCAGACGATGTCGCTCACGCACGTGGTAATGAACGTTGTTTGTCGCGACGATTCCAATACTGAGTTCTCGTCCGAGGGCTGCCATGGCTCGATTGCGCACCATGTCGCCCATAACCAGGTTTTGCTGTAGCTCCAGGAAAAAATTGCTTCTTCCAAAAACTTCGATGTAACGAGCCGCGACATTGCGGGCGCGAACACCATCATCGGAAACGAGGTGTGTTGAAATTTCTCCTCGTCGGCAACCAGAAAGGCAAATAACACCCTCTGAGTGCTCTGCGAGTAGTCGAGGATCAAGGCGAGGGTCGTTGCGTTCCTCTGCATCGACATGGGCGCGGGTGGTAAGTAGTGAAATGTTCTTGTAGCCGGTTGCGTTCTCGGCAAGCAGGGTGATGTGTGGACGCTCAGAAGGCTCGTATTGGGCGTCTACTGGATCATCAATGCCGCGTGCAAGAGTTAGCTCGATTCCAATGATTGGTTTGATGCCAAGCTCTTTTGCAGCCTGTGCGAACTCCATGGCACCGCTCACATTGTCGTGATCGGTTATTGCCAGTGCTTCAATGCCCAGCTCTTTTGCGGTTTGCAGCAGGTCCCAGGCTTCGGACGCTCCTTCCTGGAACGAGTAGTTGGTGTGGCTATGAAGTTCTGCATACCTGGTAGTAGTTGCAGTTTTGGAGGGCGAGACAGTGTTGCTTGCGTACTCGTCCTGCTGAGCCTTCTTGATACCTCTTCCACCACTGATCCAGCCTGCGTGAGACGGATTGTCTCGTTGTGCATGTGGGGCAGTATTACGACTGTTGCTCAGTGCCTCGCGTGCCTGTTTTCGTGGCGAGCGCGTTTCGTACCGCGGGTCGGTGGTATTGGCCGTGTTCTCCGATTGTCTACCGGGCGAGCCGGTGACTTCTTTTGCCTGTGGCAGTGCTTTCTCTATGTCGTCAGGCAGACTGGGCACAATGTCCTCTTATCTCGATTTCTCACACATGCGCGCGAGAGGGACCCGACAGAGTGCATCAGCGAAGCTTTAGCTCAAAGCGCAAATGACACTGCAACTCAAAGGCGGTAGTTGCAGTGCTG